>NZ_CP023440.1 GCF_002354895.1 Thauera sp. K11 | reverse complement strand
GGGGCCTCTCGCGCGGGGAGCGCAATGACGTCGATGTGTGGGTGGGTAAACGTACAGGAATTCATGCTCGAGCGGACAGCGCGACGGCACGCGTCATCGGGCCTCCCGGGCAACTGAGGCGCCGCTGGTCGCCCGCACTTGCACCTGCGCGGGCGGGCGGCTCACCCGCAGGTAGCGGTCACCGGCGAGCCGTCCCGCCAGACGCACCGACCGCTCATAGCCGCTTGGCCGAGCTACGCAGACCAGCAGCGACCGCATCGAAAACGTCCGGCGGGAAATCCGGTGGCAGTGCCCGGCTCACCGCCTCGAGCACGCGGGGGGTGCGGGACACCAGTTCGTCGATGAGGGGCTCCATGTCGGCACCGAGGCCACACTTGCGGGCCATATCGTTGAAGTGCCGGCGCTGGATGTCGCGCAGCCTGTAGTGGGTGTTCTTGCCGCGCACGGCCATGGCCAGGCGAAGCTTCTCGTAATCGAGTTGATTTGGGCCCGTGCCGGTGACCGGCCAGGCCGACAACACGTCGTAGAGCGGTGTCAGGCGGTAGCGCCCGCCGGGGAGCAGGAAGAGCGAAAAGTTCTTGGCATGGCCGTCGGTCGCCGCGAGCATCCAGAAGAGCAATTGCGCCTTCAGAAGCGTCCGGAGATCGGCCTCGCGCGTTTCCGAATTCTGCAGGATGCGCGCGATGTCCATCAGGCCGGGGCCGCCATCGGCTTCGTACTTTGCCCCGGGGGGGGTGCCGGTGGCTTGGCAGAAGTCCTCCTGGGGCAAGCGCAGCCAATAGTCGCCGGCGCTCGCCAGCCGGCGGTCGAAGCGTTCCACGACCAGGACTTTCTGGTCACCGAAGCGCTCGATCTTGCAAGGCGCAACCGGCAGACCAAAGCCGGCCAGGAGTTGGGCGCAGAGCCACTCGTTTTCGACCGAAGTGCGCATGTCCGCCTGACGGTTGCCGACCAGACCCAGCGGCAACTTGAAGATGTGAGTGGTGGGCGTGGCGCCGCAGGGGCGGCACCATTGACCCGCATGCCAGGTTAGTGCGGTCTTCTCCTGGGCACCCGCAATCGAGATGCGGAACTCGCCTTCCTCCACCGCGGCCAGACCGAGAACGCCGCTCAGGGACACGGTGCCCCTGAGGATCCGTTCCACGCCCGCGTCGTCGAGCGGCTCTACGTCGATGCGAAACACGCTGTCGGGTTCGACGTTATCGGGCAGCAGTTGCACGGCACCCACGCAGTCGCGCCCGATGGCCTGCAGCAGATCGAAGGCTCCGGTGCTTTCCGTGCGAAAGCGCGACTGCAGGCGCGCACGGATGCGGTCGCTGTCGGGCAGAAGGTTGTCGAAGTAGTTGCGGACAACGTCGCCGCGCAGGGGCAGATTGTCCAGCGTGAAGGGCAACGACAGAGACAGGGGGCGCCCTTCGGGCGAGGCGATCCAGGCCGGCTCGTACTGGAACTCGGTCGGTCCCCGCCCCGGCAAACGCCACTGGCCAACCAGCCTGCCGTTGGTCCACGCATTGAGAGCGCGGGTGTGGGCAGGGCGCCCCATCATTACCACTCGCTCTCATTGGTGGGCGGCGTCTTGTCCTGGAGCACAAGTTCCAGGCCGAGCTGGCTCGCCAGGGCGAGGAGACGGTCGAGCGTGAAGCGCTCGGGATGGGCTTCCAGCTCCGAGAGACGGTTCTGACTGATGCCGAGGCTTGCCGCGACGGCTGCCTGGGACAGGCTGAGCGCCTTTCGTCGAGTGACGAGAATCTGGCCGGTCTGCTGGGGGGAGTTGAGCCTGAGCATGGACTTCTAGCGGGAAAGCCGATAAATGCAGATTATCTTAATTAACGATAAATGCGCAATATCGGAAATCGCGATCCCCAAACGCCGACCCTGTGCGTTCAGGACGCCATGCGTCCGGCGGTCGGCGCGTCAAGGGAGCGCCGCTGCGGTCAGCCTGTAGCCCGTTACAGCGAGCGTATAACATCACGACGCGTGATACCGGCGTGCCGCAGCCGTGTATGCATTTCAATGTCTACTTCGATGACGTGACCGGGCAGCGGCTGACGGCGGTTGCCGCGTAGGCGGGAGAGAGCCGCAATGCGCTGATCCGTAAGGCGGTCAGCAAGCTAATGAACGAGTGAATGCCCAGGACGATGAGGCCAATAAGTGGTGTCAACGTCAATTTGAGCTATAGCCCAACCTGACGCGCAAGAATGCCAACGGCTTAGCGCGCGCTATTTTCCGTTTTCCGAGACGCCTCCACCGTTGCCAGCGGCAGGAAGAGCGTGAACGGTGAGTCGGGCAAAGCGATGAAGCCATGATGTCGGTAGAAGGCCGCTGCCGCCTCGTCCTTCGCATCCACCATCAAGGCATAGGCGGCAATCTCGGAACGGACAGCACGGTCAAGCGCAACGGCCAGCAGTGCGCCGCCAAGCCCTTGCCCTTTGAAAGCCTGATCGACGGCCAAGCGGCCCATGCGAACCGCTGGGACGGTCGGATAGCGCGGCAGCTTCTTGCCGACGCTGGCCGGAAGATCGGCCAGCAGCAGGCTTGCCGACGCCAGCGTGTAGTAGCCCGCGATGCGCTGCCCTTCTGCCAACGCCACGAAGCAGGCAGCCACACGGCGGCGAACATCTTGGGTGACTTGTTCCCGCAGGTAGCGCTCAAGCGGTTCTGAACCGCAGTTGAACGCTGCGCGAACATGCGCGGCATCGAGCGGCGTGAGCAGGAACGGTGCGCTGCTCATTCAGCACGCAAGAGCTTGCGGCGACGGGCGAAAGCGCGTTCCAAGGCCGGGGCCGGTTGCGGCGGCGACAGCAACGCTTGTGCAAAGCACTCCTGATCGGCCAGCGACAGGCGGATGACCTCGGCTTGCTCGATGGCGCGTTGCGCGGCGTCCTGGACGGCAGCGACCACGAAATCAGTCATGGTGCGCCCCTGAAGTTCGGCGGCGCGCTTGAGCATCGAATGCAGATCGGTGCTGATCCGGGCTTCGAGGCGGGCGGTAGAAATGGCTGCGGGCATAGTCTTGTCCTCCGGCTGAAATTATACGGCAGATTGCCGTACAGATCCACGCCACTACCATACGATTTTCCCGTTTCGTGAGCTGGCCCCTACGAGTACGACGGCCACGACCGCCGGGTGAAGCTGCGCTACCCGCACCCGAGCACCGTCAATACCTCATCGACCACCGACTACAAGCAGTTCGGCTACAACGCAGTCGGCAGCCTCATCAACCACCGCAAGCGCAGCGGCGAAACCATCACGCTCGCCTACGACAACCTGCACCGCCTGACCAGCCGCAGCTACCCCACGGCCGCTGACAACGTCGCCTTCGCCTACGATCTGCTGGGCCGTCGCACCCAGGCCAAGTACGCCGACAATAGCGACACCGTGGCCTACGTGTGAGATGCGGCCGGGCGCCTGACCAGCACCGCAGCCGGTGGCAAGACGCTCGCCTATCCGTGCGATGCGGTGGCCAATGCAATCGGCTTAACGTGCTTTATTTTCCGTTTTCTGAGACGACCCCTCCTTGAGCCCGTTACGGCGAGCGTATAACATCACAACGTGTGATGCCGGAGTGCTGGAGGCGTGCATGCATTTCAATGTCTATTTCGATGACGTGACCGGGCAGCGGCTGACGGCCGTTGCCGCGCAGGCGGGAGAGAGCCGCAATGCGCTGATCCGCAAGGCGGTCAGCGAATGGCTTGCACGACACGCGCAGGCCCAGTGGCCTGATGCGGTGATGGACTTCCAGGGCATGGCGGACATACCGCCGTTCGAGGCGGGGCGCGACCGGCTGACTCTCCCCGTGGAAGATCCGTTGGCATGAAATATCTGCTGGACACCTGCACGGTGTCCGATTTCGTGAAAGGCCAGCCCGGCGTGCTGGCCCGCATCAAGGCCACCTCGCCGCATCAGATCGTCGTTTCCTCGATCACACGCATGGAGATCGACTATGGGTTGGCGCTCAACAGCGAGCGCGCGAGAAGGTTGGCGCCCATGCTCGATGCCTTCTTTTCCGTGACGCGTACCGTATTCTTCGAGGATGCCGATGCGCAGGCCACAGCGGCCATTCGGGCTGCGCTGAAGAACAAGGGGCAGCCGATTGGCGCCTACGACGTGTTGATCGCGGGCACCGGGGTCGCACGCGGTTTGATCGTGGTGACGTCGAACGTCGGCGAGTTCCATCGTGTGGGGGGCTTACAGGTGGAGAACTGGCGGTAGCCTCTTTTCCTGTTTGGGATGGCTCTTGAAGACTTGAGCGGTCATGCCGGTTTCTCCTGCGCGACAGGATGAATGAGCGTCGCGACCTCGCCGCGCGCGAGGTCGAGCGCCTGATCACTGCCACCGGCGTCAGCCCCACCGAGGCGCGCGAACACTGCCTGATCCTGGTGATGTTTCGCCATGGGCTGCGGGTGTAGAAGGTCTGCGGGCGGAAGCTGCACCCGATCGACGTCGAGAGCCGCGTGCTGCTCTTACCCCGGCTCAAAAAGGGACGGTTGACGACACAGCCAGTGAGGGGTATCACGACCGACGTGAAACCGGTCGCACCGCGACGACATGGAACGGGTGTGTCTTCCTGGAGCGTTCTTCAGGAAGAGATCCCTGAAGGCTGGCATTCTCTTCGCTTAAACCCGTCGATCGTCGCAAAGCCGACATGCAAGTCCAGGACAGGGTCCGCTCACCATGCTCCATGGCCCGTGAGGTGGGGACGCATCGGCCGGGGTGCAGCGCACCGCGCCAGAATGCTTTTCCAGCCATTGCGGGCGGCAATGGCCTCGCCCAGGATGTCCAGATACTCGCCGGTCTCCACCCGGTCGTCGGCCGGCATCGGCCCGCGAGCGTAGTCGGCGAGCAGTTGCTGCCGCGCCCTCAGCCCGCTACCGAGTTCCAGGATACGGCCATAGGTCTCGCAGGCGTAGGCGAAGGTCTCGCGCCTGGCATAATCGATCTCCAGCAGCCATTCCTTCACCCGGGTCTGGCGCAGGCCGATCGATTCACGCTTGCAGTTGTGAAAGACATGCGCGGCCTCGTGGACCAGATAGTCGTCGAAGCGACCCGCCTCCCTGAAGTATTCGCCCGACACGTAGCACGTCGTTTCCTCGCTCAAGCCCACGATCCTCGGCGCATCGTCGGCAAGCAGTGCGGCATCGATGCTCGCGAGATAGAGGTTGGCCAGCTTCCACGCCGTGTTCAGGGAGGACACCCGTTCGAGCACCCCCTCAATGGTCGTCGGCGTCACAAAGACGATCGAGCCACAGAGCACGTCAAGCACGAGCGCCTGCTCATGGCGCGGGAACAGGCCCTGGACCATCGGCGCGAGCTTCGTGCGAACGAACGCCGCGCCGCTCTGCTCGGACGGCACCGTACCGCGCCGGCGGCGTGGGCGGCGGCTGCGCACAGCCTCGATCAGCGCCGCGCGAAGCGCTTTTTCGCCGTATCGGACACGATCGCAAAAGGCCTCCCCGGGCCATGCCGAGTAACGCATCTCGACGTTTCCGCTGCGAAGGTAGCGATCGACCTCCTGTTCCGGGGCTTCGTGCATGGGTTCTACCGAGATGGCGGCGTACGCGGACCGCGGCGCAGTGACAGCCGGGCACAGGCTGATTTGCCCAATCCGACATCACGGAGACGCTGCAGCATGCCGGGTGACGGCGTCCAGCCTCCACCCCGCGCAACGAAGTGCGTTGCGGCGTCGACGACGGACGCACTACGATCGAACGTGCCGCTCAGCGCCGCCAGACCCAGATCAGCACGCGCCCGCTGGTGACGCTCGAATGCGCCCGGGTCGAGGCATCCGGACGCATCGAAGGTGAGGACATGACAGGACATCCAGGCAACATCAATCGGCTGACGGTTCTCAAGCTGGACCAGCATGTCGATCATACGTATCCGCGCACCGGAAAATTGGCGTACCGGGTGGCCGCCAGGATCACGAAGCATGCGCTCAAACAGTGCGCCCGGCAGCCGATACAGCCGATCAGCCTGATCCAGCAGGAACATGCGAGTCGAGAGCGCCATCGGGCAAGAATATCATCCCGGTACAGCGAGCATCAGGCGCAGGCAAGTGCGGGAATCGTGCAAGGGACAAGTGAGCACGCGAAAGCCGTGGACTGGGTCCGGCCATGTCCGGCCGCCCGTCCCCTCGCCGAATCGGTTCGTCGAGCTGCGGCTGCCAAACGATGCCGGCCGCCTGCCATTTCACTGCGCCAGCGGCAGGATGGACGGATGAGCACGCAAACGATCCATAGCGACGCATAGCCGGGGCGAGCGCCATCCGCGGCCCCTTCATCATTGGCCGACCCGGTGGCTGGTCCGTCACGCTCAGGCTCGGCCGGGTGGAAAAGCATCTCGGCACCCGGTGCACCGACAAGCCCAGGACGTGGCGCAGCCTGGATACTGGCATGGCTTACCTGCACAACGAGCTGCACATCGTTCGCGTCGACCTGCTCGACGCCCCGCAAGACAGCGAGGGCGACATGAGCCGCCGGCCGCGCCAGGATGCAGCCCAGCAGATGCAGCGTGTCCACGAAGCCGCTGCGTATGACGCTTGGTTCCGCGCACAGGTCCGGGCGACTATCGATGGTCCTCGCCCGAGCGTGCCCGATGACGCAGCTCGCACCCACTTCGCGCCCCGGAAGACCGCGCTGCGCCAGCGCGGGCCGTGATGCGGCTTGTCCAGCGGCCGACGGCGTTGGCCGACCGCGACGCCATCATGGATGACGTCGCCGGGGACAATCCGGCTGTCGCGGTCGAACTCGATGATGCGTTCGAGGAAAAGGCCGAACTCGCCCGGCAGCGCCCGGCCCTGAACCGGGCGGGGGAGAACGCCTGGCACCTGTGAATTCGCGGTGCGGCCAAACGATTCCATCGTCTGTCGCACCGAAGACGACGGCAACACGGTGGCCATGCGGCGCGTTGTCGATGCGCCGCAGCGGGAATCGTCAGCGCCACAATCGATCGCGGCACCGGGGCGTGGCGGAAGAGGCGGTGACGTCAGACGGACGGACGCTGGCATGACCACCCCGCTCGGCGCGCGTTTCCCGCGCCATGTCGCGGCATTGCAGCGCCCGTTCGTCGTGCGACTCGAGCCGCGGGGAGACCGACGGGCCAAGGCTCGAGGCCTCGTCCGGGACGATCCCGACGACGTCGGTGCCGGCGCTTGAGGTCGCCAAACTGGCGCCCGAGCGACGGTCTCCAATCACGAGAACGTGCCGAAGGGGGTCGCCTGCACGGTGACGCGGGGACTGTCCCGACTGTCCGAAACGGCAATGCTCGCTTCGAAGAGCCTGCGGGACTGGGTGCCCTGCACGGCATCCACCCGGTACTGAATCTCCTTGAGCCGAAGCGTGCGTGGATGCGTTGTCGTCGCGGTGGTCAGCCAAAGCTCGACGCCAGGCGGTTTGTGGGCGAGCAATTCACGGACGTGGCGCTCAATGCCCAGGCGCTGATACTGCTGATTGACGGCCTCCGGCGCATACCTGATCGCGTTCGGGCTTTCGAAGCCCGTGCCTGCGCCTTGGCTATGGGCTCGTTGCCACCCGGGCAGGCCGACTTCCAGACCTGGAAACATCTGCTTTTCGAAGTCCTGGCGGGTGACACCGGGCCGCAGGCGACTCTGAATCACGATGGCCCCAAGTGCATCACGAAACGTGCGTTCAGCAAACTGCATGAGTTCCTCCTTTCGCGTCGGGGCCTTCGGTTCGCCAACCGCGCCGGCGCAGTGGATGATGACGGGTCAGCTAACGCCAGCGCGCGGACCGCGGCAGGGTGTCATAGGCGTCGAAGCCGATTGCATCCATCATCATTATGGAATGCGGTGTGGCGCTCTGCTTCAAGCCGAAGGTTCTGCAGCACCTTGCCACCCTGTACAGGTGACAAAGACGCCTCGCCGGTGACAGTGGCCGTACCGCGACTCGGGGCCCATGACCCCGATCGCACCACGAACGCCTGATGCCGGCCCACGCTCTTGACTCGGCGGTGGTGGGGCAAACCTGTGCGCGATCCGATCAATGCGGGGCACGGCGCAGCGCTTGGGTAGAATCCGGTCATGCTCAAATCGGAACTGCACGATCGCCTTGCCGAGCGCTTCCCCCAACTGACCGGGAAGAAGGCCTTCGAGGCGTCGGTATTCTGCTCGATGCCCTGCAGACGGCGCTGGCCGCCGGCGGCAGGGTCGAGATTCGGGGATTCGGGGATTCGGGGATTCGGGGATTCGGGGATTCGGGGATTCGGGGATTCGGCAGCTTCAGTGTCAGTCGCGGGCCCGCCAGATCGGGGCGCAATCCCAGAACGGGAGCAGCGGCGTCGGTCCCGGCGAAATGGCGGCCACACTTCAAGCCGGACAAGGCATTGCGGGAAGGCGTTGAACGCCGTGTCCCGACCACACGTCACCAGGGTTGCGCCGGACGACACCGTGGACGCCCGTCGAGCGCGTTTCGCGGCGTCCGCGAGCTTCGCGGCATCCAAGGTACTCCTCGGCCTCGGCCTCGGGATCGCCTGGCGGCTCACCGCCGCCGACTGCGCGGAAGGATGAGATGAGCCCGACCACGAGGCCCGTGAACGCCGGGGAAACCTCAGTGCCTGCCGGGAGCCGACCCACGGCCGACTACGCGGACCTGGCCCGGCAACTCGAAGCGACAGGCGATTTCAAGGTACTGCGACGCTTCGAGCCCGCTCCGTGCTACGCCCCGCTCGAGGGCGTGGATCCGCAACAGTTGCGCGTCGCGATGGTGGTGGACACGGAGACCACGGGTCTGAGCAAGGACGACGACCGGATCATCGACCTCGGGTATGTGCTGGCCGAGTTCCATCCCCGAACCGGCCTCGTGCATCGCGTTCTGGAGCGTTACAGCGGCTTTGAGGATCCGGGCCGGCCGATTCCGGCGAACATCACCGAACTCACCGGGATTCGCGATGCGGACGTCGCCGGGCAGGTGTTCGATGCGGTGCGTGTCGAGGCGGCGATCGCACGCGCCCACCTGGTGATCGCCCACAATGCGCCGTTCGACCGGGGGTTTCTGGAAGCGCGGTTCCCCTCATTCATGAACAAGTGGTGGGCGTGCTCACAGCGTGAAGCACCCTGGCAGGCCATGATGACCGGTTCGACGAAACTCGAATGGCTCGCCTACCGGCTCGGCAGCGTGTTCTATGGCGCGCACCGGGCGCTCGTGGACGCGGAAGTGCTGCTGTATCTGCTGACCCGATCGGGGCCCGAGGCGCGCACGATCCTCTCGCACATCCTCGAGCGCAGCGGCCGCCGGACCTACTGCGTGTGGGCCGAGCACGCACCCTTCGAGATGAAGGATCGGCTGAAGATGGACAAGGGGTATTCCTGGAGTGACGGCACCAGTCCGCAAAAGCCCATCAAGGCCTGGTACAAGGCGGGCGTGGAGGATCTGGCGGGCGAACTGGCCATGCTGGGCCGCGACATCTATCCGCGCGCCGCACAGGTGACGGTCGACACGGTCACCGGCCGCGAGCGCTACACGGACCGCTACCTGTCGCGCGAGAAAATGCCGGTCGGCCCCGCCGCCTGAGCCTTCAACCGCAGCTGCGCTTGAGCTCGGTGGCGTCGGTCACGAACGGATTGCCCCGGCCCTGCCAGCGCACGATCCGCCGGTTGCGCTCGCGCTCCCAGTCATCAATGGGATAGCGCCTGGCCCAGGCGCACATCAGCTTCCTGTCCTGATCGCTGAGGTGCAGACCGTATGTCTTGTACATGTAGAGCGTGATCCGCGCAGCCCGGCCCCGGACACCTTCTCGCGGCTGGACCCGCTTCAGCTTGAAGTCGACCACCGTGGGACAGGCGCCGTACATCGGCGCCGGGTCTCGTTCCCACATGCTGTACGCAAAGTTGCTGCGGTCGGCGTTTACTTCGCCCACGGCGGGCACCAGGTTGTTGAGGTCGCCCTCGGCGACCTGGAACACCGGATCCATTTCGGTGCAGCGCTGCCGTCCGCCGTCCTGCCAGCACTGCCGCTGGTGTCCGATCGTCCAGGCCGGCACCACATGTTCCCACTCGATGCGACTGGCCCGCGTCAGGTTCCTGCGGGGAACGTAGCCACAGCTCGCAAAATCGACGGCCGTCCCCACGTAGCTACAGCCGCAGTAGAAATCCTGCTCCATCCCCGCGAAGACGTACGGAAGCACCTTCTTGGCGTTGGCGAAGCTGCGGTGGCCGACCGTCGTTTTGCCGGTGACGAGATCGAAGGGTACGTCGGCCGTCGGCGCCGGCAGCGGGGACGGTCTCGATGACCTCTGATCGACAACGGGGTCGTGGATGAAGGCCGCATTGCAGCCGGCCAGCATGAGGCTGACCAACAAGAGGATGGCGCGCATGAACACGAATCGGCCTGCCGGTTGTACCGACAGGTCGTGGGGATGAGGAACTTGGTAGGGGAAGGATTGCGACGGGCGGCCAAGGCCCGTCACGGGTGATTGGTCACGGCAGCCGGCCGAACCCGAGCGGCACCTTGGGCTTGCTGTCCTGTTTCGGCGGCTTGCCCAGCGTCCGCAGTGACTGCACGATCGTGCTCGCCTTCGCGTCACTGGCAAGTGCAATGTTCAGCAGGATCTGGATCGGTTCGGGAATCTCCCTACCACCTTCGGACTCGTAGCGGCTACCGGCGCTTTGGGTGGCACCGAACAGTCCCCAGAAATCGGCCTGAACCAGGCCCAGTGCCTTGCGACGTGCCTTCACTTCGGCACCGGTGTAGACATGCAGCTTCATCGTCTCCCCGGAAAATGGAAAACGCATATCCTACAGCACTCGGTTCCATCGCCGCAGCCCATCGGCGCCTACCACCTTCACGCACGGGGCCTCCCGAGTCCGACAGTTACGCCGAAATCAATTTCTGCTGATCGGCCTTATGTGGAGCTCCACATAAGGCCGAGGTGCCGCCTGTTGTCGGTGGCATGAGGCTGAATCTCGGCCACTGCCGCCGTTCGATTCTGCTCGGCTATATGCGAAGAGGATGGCCGCTTACCCGAACTTCCGATTCCCGCTAACGACCCTGAGCTGCCTGATGATGTTTGCAAGGTCGAAGTCGGCTTTCTGACCTTCAAGCTGCCAGTCGTTTCTCCAAGCTGACCGAGTCGTCCTCGGCCTATGCGGACGCCCATCTGCCCCAGGCTGGGCGACCGCAATGCAAAGTACACCGGCCGCATGAAGCACAACACTGACGAGCGGCAGACACCTAATCGCAAGACCGTTCCTCGAAGCCACTTGGCGTGGAACCATATTTGACTCGACATCATGCGTTCATTCGGTGCGTGCGGAGGCGAAGGCAGCAAAGAAAGTAGGCCCACGATTAACCGGTGGCTTTGAGGCTCGTTACCCTTCCAGTCTTTCGCGCGGCGGCCAAACCTCGGCAGATCGAGGTAACCACAAGAGGCTTAGCGTGGCATCGTACTGTGCCGCGTGTATCTTCATCTCACGCAGCGGAATATGAGGGTCGGCGTGTGGAAACCAGACGGTTGCAGGGATCTTGGTGCCGTGCCGATCATGCAGAATTTCTGGATTTGCTGCCAGCGAGCCTTCTGGTAGAGGAATGACGTTGCCGCGGGTACGGAAGAACGCGCCGGCGCGTGCCGCGGGCTCGCTCGACCAAGCCCAATTGATGAACCCGTCGTTGGACATCACCAGAACGGCTTTCTCATCGGTGTACTGCAACCACTTGAGGACCGCCGCCGTCAACGACACACCGTAACGCTCCGCGCATGCGCCGAGGATGTCCATGTCGACGTCCGTGGTGACCTGCTTGCGGTAGTCGTCCAGAGGCATCAGCAGGTACGAGGCAAATAAGTCAGCCTGGGCCTCGATGTCGCGCTCGTCCTGGGACCAGTTCAGCATGTCGGCATCACTGCACTGGAAGGACTCTCGCTGCATCCGATGCAGGATGTAGTGTCCCAATTCGTGTGCCTGCGTGAAACGCATCCGCCCTGGCGAGGTCACCGCATCGTTGTAGAGGAGCAGCCACTCCTTTCGGCTTTCTCCCGCGAACAAGGCTCCGTCGAAGCCCTTGATGGCCGCGGCCTGGACCTTCGTGATCGGATCTGGCCACTTGAATATATGGGCGCATTCCAGCGCAAGCTGCGGCACGTCCACCGGAAACCGGTCAATCCCATGCGCCACGCTGACGGCCTCGACCACCTTGACGAGGCGGTTGGCTGCGCGCTGAGGCGTCCAGCCGCCGTCTGTCATGAAGTCTTCTTAAAGGTTTCGAGGATCTTGCGAAGCTGCTCCTTGGCTTCAGGCTCCAGCTTCTGGTAGCCGCGAAAGAACGCTTCGTCCAAATGCCGCTCTTCCGGGGCGCGTACATCTTCCTCGATGAAATACGACGCCGCCACGCCTAGCGCGTCAGCGAGCGCGGTGAGCTTCTCTGCCGACGGCCGCTGGGACTCCCGATTCTCAAGTTCCCAGAGATAGCTCTTGCTCAAGCCAGCGGCGTCGGCCAGCTTTTCGAGGGTCAGGTTGCGCGCCTTTCGCAGTTCGCGCAGTTTCTCTCCGAGACGGGTCGCCATGGTCTCGTCTCCTGTTCAGTCATGCGTTGCAAGCCTGAAGATTACCACGATACCGAACTTTTTGTTTGACAACCGAGAAAGACGGTGTAACATCTGCCTCGAGTTCGCTATTCCGAACTTATTGTTAGGCCTCCAAGAACGACGATCACGGGGGACCTGATCGCGCAGCCCCCGTCAACGACCCAAGGAGCATGTCCGCATGTCCAGAACCCACGTCGATCACCGCGACCTCGTTCGCTTTGCTGAAGAGCGGGTCAATCTGCCCAAGGAAAAGGCCGATGAGTTCCGGGCGCAGGCGCGCCGGCTGCGCGAGAAGTTGGAGACCTACCTGACGGACCATCCGGACTTCGCGCTGAAGAAGATGCAGCTCTCGGGCAGCCTGGCCAAGGGCACCGCGCTGCGCTCGCTGAACGACATCGACATGGCCGTCTACGTCAGCGGTTCCGATGCACCGCACGACGTGAAGGCCCTGCTGGACTACCTTGCCGAGAGGCTGCGCAAGGCATTCCCCAACTTCAGCCCCGAACAGGTGCAGCCCCAGACCTACTCGATCACCGTGAACTTCCGCGGGACCGGTTTGAATGTGGATATCGTGCCCGTGCTGTACGCAGGCCTGCCCGACTGGCGAGGCAACCTCGTCAGCCAGGACGATGGGTCGTTCCTGGAAACCAGCATTCCGCTGCACCTGGAGTTCGCACGCAAGCGTAAGCAGGCTCAGCCCACGCACTTCGCGCAGATCGTGCGCTTGGTCAAATTCTGGGCGCGCCGCATGAAGCAGGAGCACGATGGGTTCCGCTTCAAGTCGTTCATGATCGAGATGATCCTGGCAAAGCTCGCCGACGACGGAACCGATCTATCGGACTATCCCGAGGCGCTGCAGGCGTTCTTCACGTACGTCGCCAACAGCAATCTGAGCGAGCGCATCGTGTTCGAGGACCACTACAAGGCATCGGAGGTTGCTCCCTGCGCGGACCGGGTGCAGATCATTGATCCGATCAACGTCACCAACAATGTTGCGCGGCTGTACACCGACCAGAACGCTGGTGCGATCGTGGAGGCAGCCCTGGACGCGGGCGATGCCATCGATGCCGCCTTGAGGGCGCCGACCAAAGAGCTGACCGTGCGTTACTGGCAGAAAGTCTTCGGCTCCGCTTTCCAAGGGTGAACAACTTGAGCTACGCCTACACCATCACCGAGACCAAGACGTTCACCTTGACGCATGCCAGGCATTTGGCCGCGAAGGTGGCGGCGGATCTGAAGCGGATGCAGCGCTTCTACCATGCCCCAGACGATGCCCACATCGAGCGGCTCGAAGGCGAGATCACAGAGCTCTTGCGCCAGGGGTACCTCGGCACGGTTACCTATGGATTCAAGCGCAACGGTGACTGGATCGAGCCTACCCTGCGATACACGGCCAGGGAACTGGCCGGTGACAGCATGGATGACGATCCAGGGCGCGTGCGTCCCGCCGCTAACGTGACGGGAGCGTCGTTCTACAGCTATCTCACCTACAGCTCTGCTTGGTATGCACTCCCGTCGGCGCAGCGTGAGGCCATCGAACGGCAGTTGCCTGTCCAGCGTACGGGGGCTCCCGAGCCCTCGGTCAGCGGAGGCTACTTCGCCGACGACAAGACGTATTCATCCGGGGGACGCGCCTTGGGCCGCGCCAGTGTCAGGAGCTATTGATGACCACCACCAACACGCCGGGGCTATTCGAACGCCCGATCACCCTGCCCGATACGGATGCCCAAGGCCGTCTGGCCCGACTGGTCGGAATGGACGACAAGATCCGGCGCCTGAGCAACATTCTCGCTGTCCTAATCAACCCGGCTGGACTCCAGAAATGGCTAGACCAGCACCACGCCCATGCGCCGGGGCTGCTCGATGCTGTGCTGCGCCGGCCCCCACTGGTGGTGCTCTCGGGTGACGTCGGCTCCGGGAAAACCGAACTCGCAGAAACCATCGGGGACATGGTGGCACGGCAAGAAGGGATCGACATCACACTGCTGCCGCTCAGCCTCTCGTCTCGTGGGCAGGGCCGTGTCGGTGAGATGACGCAGTTAGTCTCCGCAGCGTTCGACCACGCCTTCCATGAGGCCAGCAAGTTCAAGTCCTCGAGTAGCAGCCGCGCGCGCGGCGGCGTGATCCTGCTGGTTGATGAAGCCGACGCGCTGGCTCAGTCCCGGGAGGCCGATCAGATGCATCACGAAGACCGCGCCGGAGTGAATGCATTTATCCGAGGGATCGATCGCTTGGCAAGCGGAGATTTGCCAGCCGCCGTGCTGATGTGCACCAATCGCCTCAACGCGCTGGATCCGGCTGTGCGCCGGCGCGCAGCCGACATCCTGGTCTTTGATCGTCCTGACGAAGTACAGCGACTTGAGCTCCTTCACCGGCGTCTAGGCGACGCCGGTTTCAGTAAGGCCGATCTGCAGGCCTTGGTGGCCGCTACCGGCGAGCAGGCCAAACGCCCCTACGGCTTCACCTACTCGGACCTCACGCAGCGCCTGCTGCCCGCAATCGTGCTGGACGCCTACCCTCAGGGGCCCATCAAGCCGTCTCGTGCGATCGAACTGGCCCGCGCGATGGTGCCGACTCCGCCGTTCAAAGACTCCACCGCAAGGGGGTATTAAATGCCTCAGTGGTCGCTCTCCCAGCTTCTTTCGTCCTTGCATGAAGACATCCAACAGCGCCTTTCTACTGTTCGGAAGTCGTTTGGCCATCCAGGAACGAAAGGCGACGCAAGTGAAAACGTCTGGATCAGCATGCTAGACACGTACTTGCCGAAGCGTTATCAGGCCGCCAAGGCGCATGTGGTGGACAGCCTTGGGAATTTCAGCCAGCAGATCGATGTGGTGATCTTCGATCGGCAGTACTCTCCGTTCATCTTCACTTACGAGAACGAGACCATCATCCCGGCCGAGAGCGTATACGCCGTGTTCGAGGCCAAGCAGACGGCAGACGCCAGTTTGGTGACTTATGCACAGCAGAAGATTGCTAGCGTCCGCAGCTTGCATCGGACCAGCTTGCCAATTCCTCATGCGGGTGGGACTTACCCTCCCAAGCCTCTCATTCCCATTTTGGGCGGATTACTTACCTTTGAGAGTGAATGGAGCCCTGCGCTGGGGAAATCCTTCGACCGAGCGCTGACCGCCGACCTAGGAGAGGGGCGGCTGGACATCGGGTGCGTAGCTGCTCACGGCCATTTCTTTTTTGACCATGCTGCGGGTAGCTACAGCTTCATCAACGAGAACAAACCAGCGACGGCCTTTCTTTTCAAGTTGATTTCCCAACTTCAGTTCAGTGGGACAGTTCCCATGATCGATGTAGAGGCGTATGGGCAGTGGCTCACGCGATAGTGCGTCTGCTAATCAAGTCGCACGGTCTTCCGGAGACGCAATCGGACAAAGCCTGGCAGCCGCGATCTAGTCGCTCGTCTGTAACCGTCTATACCTGTTCGATCGGATCGAGTCGTTCCGAGACTTCATCCAGTCCGCGTGTCAGCTAAGGGTATAGGGGCGACACCACTGTCAAGCGACTGGAGGCCTTCCGGTCATTCAAACTGAGCACCGAGGGGCGGGTGTGGACGGCACTGCTGCCGCCCGGGCCGTGCTTTCTGAGCGACAGCAAAGGCCGACGACCAGCAGTTCGTGGCCGTTTCCCCAATGGCAGCTCCACTCAGAAACGTGTCGTCCAGGTCGAACTCGGGGGCTCTGGATGAATGCAAACAGGGTTATCGCCGCGCAGTCAGCGCCGCCGGCGCATTCGCCGCATTCGCCATCGGCATTGATGGCGTCGCGTCCGCCCGGGTCACGTCTACCGTGACAAACCGGGCTTCCAGCCAATCGGCCCACTTTGCCGCCTTCTTCATCAGGTCAGTGCGATACACGGCGTTGAATCGAGGTGTACGGGAGTGGTAGTTCGCGGCGCGCGTCCAGAGGTCGCCCTGGTCGTTCCGAAGGTGCTTTCGCAACCGCCAGGCGGCCAGCTCGAACGCGTAGCAGCCTGCGGCCGCAACGTCCTCCGCCGCGATGCCGTAGCGCGCCAGCTCGCGTAGGTACGCCGTATTGAACTGCATCGCACCAACATCATGGGTGCCATTCGTGTTGCGGACCCACTGGCCCGGCTTGCCGCCCTCCTTCTCGGCAACAGCCAGCACGATGTTGGCCGGCACGGCGTACTTCACCGCCGAAGAAATCGAACACAGGATCCTTTCCTGCTCCAGCGGCGGCATATCGGCAACGAAGGGAAGCATGTCTAGCGATCTCCCCACCCCTCGCTGCGGCGCGCTGCTTCCCGGCGCGCGTTGTATTCCGCAAGGGCTCGCTCGTAGTCTTGGGCTTCGACCCAATAGCCCCCGCTCTCGGGCGTCGCCACGTACCGGGGTCGCGTCTGGCTGAAGTCGGTGTAGGCGTGCCCGGTGTACGCCGCGCAGTACTCCGGGAGTCTGTCGCTGATCGAGATCTCTCCGCCGTCGTCGCCGCTCCACCGTTGCAGCGTTCGATTGAGCGAGGCCGCATCACACCGACCGGCACCGCGCGAGACGGCACGAATCAGGGCCGACATCTGCGGCGTCTGATGGGCGACCGGACATTGCTCGAGGAAATTCTGCCGGGCCTCGAGCGTGTCGGAGAGTTTCCGCTTGATGATGCCGAAGTAGCGACTCAGTGATGGCGTGCACTCGCCCGGCCGTTGACCTGTTGAGAGGCACAGGATCGCCTCGCAAGCCAGGCGGGTGTCTCCGGCGAGCGCCTCTGCCTCTTGTGCACCGGCCGGGTGGATCGCTACGCCGAGGACCATCGCCGCGACGGCGATGCCCAGGAGGTGCCTTTTCATGGTGCGTTTCTCCTCGCTGATTTGCGCTGCTTGCCAGTAGCGTGAGCGTCGCCCGCCTTGCCCTTCACCGGGCGTGCCAGCCTTGCCGTGACGAGTCCGCGCTGTTCCTGCTCATGCGGATCGGGTGTCGCGATTGACGAACGCCGCGACTTCCGCTTCCACGTCGATGCCGCTGGTGTCTGCGCCCGCGAGGGTGTTGCCCTCGAACGTCGGCGCCGCGCCATGCGCGCCTTCGGGCGCAGCCGCACCTTTGATGGCGGCCGCGATCCTGCCGCCTGGTGTTTCGGCGATGCGGTCCAGTGCAGCCTCTGTGGTTCCGGCCAGCGCGTCTTTGGCGACCTGCGCGGTGCCTTTGGCCAGGTTCGCGGCGGTATCCGCGGCGATCAATCCGGCTTTCGCGACCGAGGCCATCAGCCCACCCGAGTCCGGTTGCGAACGACCCTCGGTATTCCGCGTACTGCTCGCGCCAACGCGGTCCCTAGATGCGCTTGTCTTGCCTGACTGGTCGTTCCTCGCCTGCTGTCTGCCCCTGACGTTCCCACCCTGCCCTGCCGAATCAATCGGAGTGCTGTTGGGATATGAAATGCCAGCGGCCTCGGCGTACGACATGTGATTTTTGGCACGCTCGCCCGTGTCTCCCCCGTCGTACCCACCACCCCACAGGCTGGTGAGCACGTCGGCGCCGGACTGCACGTTTTCGTTGCCCTTCGCGATCGCCGCCCTTATGGCTTGCGCACCGCCGGCAGCGTTCGCAGCACTCGCAGCCAGCATCGCGCTGCCCGTCGCCGCTGCAGCCGCTGCCATCCCGGCAGCCCCCACCGCCGCGCCTGCGCCGAAACTGCCGATGCCGGCGTGGCTGATGCTGGCGCCGGTGATGATGCCGGAGACCAGGCTTGGGAGCTTATTGACCAACAGGAGCAAGATGATGGAGACAATCAGCATGACCCCCAGCTCCTTAATCGTTATGCCTTCGCTCATTCGCGCGTAGTAGTCGTCGAGAAAGGTCTTTCCGATACCGACGATGAGCACCATGACAAGGAGTTGGGCAGCGACGCTCAGCACAGTCTTGTAGTAGCTGATCGCCATGTCCGACGTCCAGCGCGACCCGCCGAACCCTAAGAAGAACACGCCGGCATACGCGAGAACCCACCCGGACGCGAGCAGTACCAGCATGTTGACGCCCACCAGCGCCAAGACCACCAGGATGATCGCCGCAATGATGATTCCCGCCGCACTATTTACAGGTGACCACATCGACGACTGGTCGATTACCTTATTGAAAATGGCAAAGCCCACGTCTACTACCCCGGAAGGCGAAAGTCTTGTACCGAGGCCGGTCGCATTGCCTCCGATCTGTCGCAAGCTATCCATAATCGATTTGGCGAAGTTCGGGCCATTCATCAGGAGCCACCAGAAGAAGCCGGTGAATATTGTGAACCTCACGAACTCAGCAAAGAACTCACCCAGGTCCGCCCTACGCAAGGCCATCATCCCGAACGTCCAAACCATAGAGATGGCGACCAGCAGCCAGAAGAGCCAGGATGCAGAACTGATGATGGTGTCCGCCCAGCCGCTTGCTGCGGTCTGATAGCGCGTCAGGACGCTATCAAGTACGTCCGCGTTGTCGATGGCGGCATGTGCGTTCGGGACGAGAAGCGCCAGCCAGACGGCCGACAGTAACCGCAGCGCTCTACAAATGATTGGCAGCTTCACGGTCTGTCCCTCAGTAGTTCTTTCCGGAACTGGCCTTGAAGCCGCCACGACGTGCGCAGGTATCGGCAAACGTCTGCCGCACCTTCTCGTCCTGGATCTGCTTGATGTTCTCCGGTCTGCAGTTCTCGTCGCTTACTACAGGCACCTCCCTACCCTTTGTTTCCTGTGGGGTCTGCGGCGAGCAGCCGGACAACAGTGCAATCGTGAAAGCAGCCGCTGTCAAATTCACGTACTGATTCATTTGTCCCACTCCCTCTACCAGGTCTGCCCAGAACTGGGCCGATATGTGCCACGTCGAAATTGCTCATCCGCTGCGATAATCTGCGCCTCTCTGTCGGCCTCCGCCTGCATACGGGCCGCCACCGCGTTCTGCTGGGCGATCAGCAGCGCACGAATCTGCAGGAGCTGGTTGGCCTGCTGGCTCGCAAGCTGATTCGCATAGCCCAGGGCCTGCATCTGGCCGCCCGCCCCCTGGGCGCCCGACTGAAGCTGCTCCAGCGTGCGGGCATCGGCCCTCAGCGCATCCTGCTGCCGGTCCAGTCCCCGGAACAGCGCATCGTTGGCCTTCTTCTGCGACTCGGCCGCCAGGCGCCGGTTTTCCTGCATGGCCGCCCGCTCGGCCTCGCTGCAGCCGGCCGGCGAGAAGCACGGCGAGCCGCGGTAATAGGCGACGTCCTGGAATTTCCCGAGATACGCATCGACGCTGCCGAGCTGCGACTTGTAGTAGTTCAGCGTGTCGACCGCGCCCATCAGCCCGTTGATGGTCGCCTGCGCGCGGTCCCAGATGTAGGCCGCCGGCGCCACCGTGTTCTGCAACTGATTCTCGTACTGCTGGAGCTGGGTCTGGTACTGCTCGATCTGCTTGAGCGTCTGGGCCACGCTCTCGATGGCGGTCATGACCGTCTGCGACAGGTTCGCCCCGTCGATGACCGGGATCCCGCCGGCATGCGCCGTGACGGGGCCGGCAGCCAGCGCCACAACGAGAGCGGCGCGCGCGACTCGGCATTGCATCTTCATGAGGGCTCCTCCTTCGGGTCAGTAATCGAATGACTGGTACGGCTTCGAGAACGTCATGTCCTTCGTCACGATCACGTTGAAGCGGTAGCCGGGACGGATCGCGAGCGTCGGTGAGATGTTCAGGTTCTTCGCGATCATCTGCGCCGTGACCTGGCCGAGCTGCTGACCCAGCGCTTCGCTCAGGGCGTCGCCGGCACGCTGTGTGTCGCGATGGTCTGTGCGCCCGCCCCGGTCCTGGCTCAGGGCGATGCCAGCCGTCACCGCCGACATCAGGAAGGCGGAGGCGAAGGTGCGCACGTAGTGGTTGTTCACCTGATCGTTGAAGCCGGCGTACCCGGCGCTGTCAGCGCCGGGCATCGCCCCGATGTCCATCGCCTTGCCGTCCGGAAACACGATGCGCTGCCAGGCCACCAGCACGCGCGCCTGCCCGTAGGCGACCTCGCTCGAGTAGGCGCCGATGAGGCGCGCGCCTTGCGGGATCAGCAGATGCCGGCCGGTCGGCGTGTCATACACGGGCTGCGCGACCTGCGCCATGATCTGGCCCGGCAGATCGGAGTTGATCCCCGAAATGAGCGTCGCAGGCACGACGAACCCGGCTCGCAGTTCGAACGGCGTGCGCGGCGCCTCGGGCTGGGCGTCCATCGCCCAGCGGTCGCCCGCTCCTGCCTGGCCGAACGAGGCCAGGGCGTGACGTCCGCCACCGGCCCCCTGAAGCAGGGAGGGTGCGCCACCCCCACTCGTGGCCGGGGTGCCGGCGCCGGTGTTGAGCTGGCTGCGGATCTGCGCCAGGCGCGCCTGATAGGCTGCGGTGGGATCGTCGCCGCGGGCGCCCTCGGCCTGTTGGCGCAGCGCCGCGAGCCGCGCCCGTACGTCCTCGCGCGAAGACGACGAACGGGCAACACCGGTCGGCGCGGAAGCGGCACTGCGCGGGGCGCCGACGGGCACACCGGTTGGGGCCCTGGCCGCTTCCTCGAGGCGCTGGAGCTTGGCCATACGGATGCGCTCGGCTTCCTCATCGCGCGCGGGCTGCACCGGTCCGCTGCGATCGGGCGGCCGGGGCGGCGCGTCCAGATCGTCCGGGCGGGCGATCAGGATCGGCTCCGAGACCGAGCCCCGGGCGGGCGCCGTGTCCAGCGCGGGCGGGATCAGTCGAGGGGCGGGGGGAATGATCCCGCCAGTCTGCTCGCCCGCGATCTCCCGGGCGAACATCGCGGTGCTGCCCGCTTTCCCGGCCGGTTCGCCGGCGGGCGTGTGCTGCCGGGCCGCCCGATCGGCCGCCACCATCATCATGATCACCAGGAAGGCGATCATGACGCCCCCCATCAGATACATCGGCAGATTGTTGACCCGGCGCACGCCCGAGCGCGTCGTGAGCGTCCCGGGCGAGGCTTCGGGGGCCATGGGATCATCGGTGTCGCGCATCGGATTCACTCCCTGCGCACCCAGGCGCCAGCCGGTCTCGCCGTGCCGCCCTGCACCAGGTAGGCCCGCGTGATCGACTGCTCGCCTACCGAGAGGGTCAGCCGATAGAGGTCCGTGCCCGCGTCGTGATCCAGCACGTAACGCAGCGTCAGCGCTTCCGACGTCAAGCCGGCTGCCGGATCGACCGGCGCCGTGCCCAGCGCGGGGCTCCCCGCGGCCGCCTCCTGAACGGCATAGCCCGCGGCGCGCAACTGCCCGACGAGCGCAGCGCCAAACGTGTCCGCCGCGGGCTGCGTCAGCGCGAACCGGGTCCGGGCCGGCGGCCACAGCGCTGCCAGTTGCCGGGTCGCCTGCGCGGCGAGCGCGGGCTGATCGAGTGCGGCCGAGGTCGCGACGAAGTTGCCGTACGGCCTGCCCGTGGCGCAACCGCCCAGCACCCACACCGCGAGCACGAGGCCGGTCAGGGGGAGACGTCGTGTCATGGTCATTTCCCCGTCCGGGTGAGGGTCACCCGGTCCTGGCCACCGCCCACCCCTGCGATCAGGATGGCCTTGTCGAAGACGGTGTCGACGATGTAACGCCCGCCCTGGACGCGATAGTTCACCAGCACCGTTTCATCCTCAGTAAAGAGCCCGCCATCCTTGCGCACGACCAGCAGGGTCGGCGCCTCGGTGTGCGCCATCGACGCGGGCATCTCGATGATGGTCTTGCGACCGTCGTTATAGACGCGCACCGGTTTCCAGCGCGCGGCGCCCGCCACCTCGTAGTCGAAGGACAGATTCCCGAGGTATTCGCCGGTGTGCGGCAGCGTCTGGGCGTCACGCTCGCGCGCCTCTCGGCTGCGGATCGCCTCCCATTTGGCGTGCGCCTCCTCAGGGTAGGTGAACGCGACCTGCGGCATGTACTCGGTGCGGTGCGAGCGCAGCTTCAGGTGATAGGTGCGCCGGTTGGTGGTAACGACGAGGCTCGTCATCAGGCCCACATCCATCGGCTTCACGATCAGGTGCTGGGTCTCGGTCGCGCCACTGCCGGTGATCGCGGGCTCGACGGTCCAGCGCGCGGTGTCGCCCAGATGAATCGAATTGACCTGCTCGCCCGCTTGCAGGGCGATATCGCAGACCTGCAGCACCGCACACACGATGCTGGGCTGCTGCGCCCCAAAGAGAAAGCGCACCGCTCCGTCCGGGCCCGCCACCGGCTTCACACCCGACGCCGCACTGCCGCCCCACCGCTTGGCGATACGCAGCGCCTCGCGCTCGGGCGCGGTCAGTTCCGGGTTCTTCCCGGAGAAGTACTTGTCGGCCAGCTCGTCGCCGGGCGCCGCCACCACGGGCGCACCCACCATCGCGCCGAGGATCACCGCACACAGGTGCTTTTGCATCGTCGCCCCCCTCGCTTCACAGAATCCGCGACCAGGCGAAGTCGCGGACGAACAGGCTCATCGGGTTGTTGCGCAACTGCTCGTCAGTCGTCTGGCCGGACACTTCAGCCGTGTACACCGTGACCAGCGCGCGCATCGTGGCGGGCTCTCCCATCACCGTGCCCTGCCGGTCGCGGCGCGTCTCCACCCAATCGACCTGCCAGGTGTCGGGCGATTGGGGCAGGACGGTCCGGATCTCGACGCTGACCATTTCCTTTTCCGCGCGCCTGAACGGAGTCGCCTCGGCGTGGCCGTTGAGCCACTCGTTCATCTTCGCGGTGGCCGGATCGTTGGGCGCGAGCTTGGCATACACGCGGAACACGGCCTTGCGCTGCAGGGCCACATCGGGCGTCACGATGCGGGCGTCCCCAATGAACTCGGCCACCGCGGCATGCACCACGCGCGGGTCGGCCTTCGCGGCGGCGGTCAGCGGTCCGGCAGCCACCGTCTGGCCGTGCTTGTCGACTTCCACCACGTAGGGGATGAACTTCGACTGGCTGCCGATGTGGATCAGCCCACCGACGGCCGCCAGCGCGATCAGCAGCGACAGCAGGCCGATCACCTGCCAAGTCTGGGTTTGAGCGATCACCGAGCCGACATGCTCGTTCCAGGTGCGCCGCGCCGCGAGATACGGGTTGTCGGTGTCGCCAGTGCGCCGCGCGCCGGGCGAATCGCCCGATGCGGGCGCCTCAGAGCCGTGCGACGGCGCGGTCGCGTCGCGCCCCGATGCGGACGGCCGCCGGAAGCGCCACCCCTTGACGGTATCAGCCAGACTCATGCGGCCTCCCGGATTGCATCGACGGGGTCCCCGTCGTCGCGTTGATCGTTGATCGTCAGGCCCCTGGCGGCCAGCCATTCGTGCACCCAGCGCTCGCCGACGCGCGCCTCGAGGCGCTGGATGGCGGCCACCGATGCCTTGTCGGTTGCCCCAACAAAGGCGAGTGCGATCGGGCCCAGCGCCAGCTCGTAGAGCCGGTGGCCGGACTCGGACACGTAGTAGTACTGGCGCTTGGGCACCGCGCTCGCCAGGATCTCGATCTGCCGCGTGTTCAGGCCCATGCGCCGGTAGAGCGCCGCCGTGTCCGGATCGCGTGCGAAAACATTGGGCAGGAAGATCTTGGTCGCGGTGGATTCCACGATCACGTCGAGCAGCCCGCTGTTGGCCGCATCCGACAGGCTCTGGGTCGCCATCAGCACGAGGCAGTTGGCCTTACGCAGCACCTTGAGCCATTCGCGGATCTTGGCGCGAAACACCGGATGCCCCAGCATCACCCAGGCTTCGTCCAGCAGGATCGCCGCGGGCTGGCCGCTCAGGCTGCGCTCGATGCGACGGAACAGATACAGCAGTACCGGCAGCGCATATTTCTCGCCGAGCGCGAGCAGCTCCTCAAGCTCGAAGGTGGTGAAACCGGCCAGCGCCAGGCCGTCTTCCTCGGCGTCGAGCAGGTGGCCCATCGCGCCATCGACCGTGTACTGCCGGATCGCCTGGCGGATCGCTTCGTCCTGGATCGTCACCGAAAATTCGGACAGCGTGCGCGCGCCACTGCGCTGCATGCTCAGGATGGCGTGACCGATCTCGTTGCGCTGGGCCGGCGTGGCCTCCACGCCGTTGAGCGCCAGAACCGTCTCGATCCACTCCATGGCCCAGGCACGATCCCCTCTGGACTCGAG
This sequence comes from Thauera sp. K11, assembly GCF_002354895.1. Lineage (NCBI taxonomy): Bacteria > Pseudomonadati > Pseudomonadota > Betaproteobacteria > Rhodocyclales > Zoogloeaceae > Thauera > Thauera sinica. Next base: position 116,371 of record NZ_CP023440.1, on the reverse strand, counting down.
GAACTGCAGCGGGCAGAAGGCGAGCCGCCCGTCGTCGGAGGCGACCGCGTAGTGCTGTCCGCCGACCGCGCGGGTGAGCGCGTAGAGCGACAGACCCTTGTCGAACGCATAGATCGACATGCCCGCATAGCGGCGCAACTGCGCGGCGATCAGCGCCAGGTGCGCGGATTTGCCCGCGCCGGTCGGGCCGAACATAAAGGTATGGCCGAGATCGCGCACGTGCAGGTTCAGCCGGAACGGCGTGGCCCCCTGCGTCACGCCGTGCATCAGCGCAGGCGCGCCCGACGGATAGAGCGGGCAAGGCGCCTCCGGGCTGCCGGTCCAGATCGAGGAGGTCGGCAGCAGATCGGCCAGGTTCATCGTGTTGATGAGCGGCCGGCGCACGTTCTCGACGCCGTGACCGGGCAGGCTCCCCAGAAAAGCATCGAGCGTGTTGATCGTCTCGATGCGGGCCACAAAGCCCAGCCGGTTGATCGCCTTCTCGATCAGGCGGGCCGAGGCCTCGAGCGCATCCCGATCCTCGTCCATCAGCACCACCACGCTGGTGTAGTAGCCCTGCGCCACCAGGCCGCTATTGACCTCGGCGATCGCCGCTTCAGCGTCGGCGACCATCGACAGCGCATCCTGATCGATGGGTCCGAGGTGGGTGTTGAAGACCTGATCGAAGAAGCCGCGCACCTTCTGCCGCCACTTCTTGCGGTAGCGCTCGAGGTGGCGCACGGCCTCGTGCGGATCCATGAAGATGAAGCGGCTCGACCAACGGTAGGCGCACGGCAGCTCGCCCAGGGCGGTGAGCAGCCCCGGCGCGGATTCCAGCGGAAAACCTTCGATCGCCACCACCTGAATGAACTGGCGGCCAATACGTGGCACCACCCCGCCCCACAGCTCCTGACCACCGATCACCGCATCGAGATACATCGGGTTGGCCGGCAGCCGCACCGGGTGATGGGCGCCGGTGAGACAGCACTGCAGCCAGCCAAGGAAGGCGTCATGGGTGACGGTCGATCCGTCTTCCTCGACCCTCGGCTCGCCCCGCAGCCGCGTGAGCGTCACCGCCGCGGACAGACGGCTTTCGATGGCCGCGATCTCGCGCCTGAACTGCGCGATGAGATTCATCGTGCGCGCCGTGTGGTCCGGCGCGATCGCGTCGTCGTCGAACATCAGCTCGACGAACTTGCGTTGCGCCAGCACCGGCGGGAACCAGGTGAGCGTCAGCACGAAATAGCCCTCGTACATCGTGCCCAGACGCTCGAAGAGGCGCCGCCGTTCCTCGTCGATCGCCGCCGACACCGCATCCGGGAAATGCGAACGCCCGCGCTCGGGGTAGCCCGGTGCGGGCCGGCGCACCGCATCGACATGCACCATCCAGCCGCTGCCCAGACCCGCCAGCGCCTGGTTGAGGCGAACCGACACCTGCTCGCGCGCCTCATCGGTGCGGCTGGCGTTGTCCTCGCCCCGATAGCACCACGCGGCCATGAAGGCACCGTTCTTGCCCACGATCACGCCGTCATCGACCACCGCGGCGTAGTTGAGCAGATCGGCGAGGCCCGCGTCCCGGGACCGATGCCGCCGGAGCTGCACCCGGGCCTCGACCGCGCGGATGCGGGCCACCAGGATCAGCAGCAAGGCGGCGCCCAGCCCCGCTACGACGAAGGCAATGGCCGCGATCATGTGTACTGCTTCCCCTGGGCGGCCGTGTTGTCACGGAAAGGGGTCGAACGCGCCGGGTAGTAGCCCCTATAGCGGCGGTGGCGCAGATAGACGTGGCGCAGCTTCGGATCGGCTTTGGCCATCAGCCGCAGCATGAAGAGCGCCACCACCCACAGCATGACCCCGAATACGGTGGCGCGCAGGTCCTGCGCGCTGAAGATGAGCGCACCGGCCAGCAGGCCCGCGAACATCACCAGTTCGCGATCCCCGCCCATGAAGAGGTTGTGCCGGTTGCCGGCGCGGCGAAGCGGGATCGTGCGCAGCGCCATGTCACACCGCCTGCGCCGTCGACATCGCCGTACCGGCCTGCACGGCCGGCACCCGCACGGCTTCGGCCGCGCCCCCGCTTGCCGCGGCGATCTCCGCGCCCCGGCCGAAGAAGGAACTCATCATGTTTTGCGCACCTACCAGCAGCGCCATGACCAGCACGATGAAAATCAGCGTGCGGAAAAACGCGGTGAGCTCACCGCCGAAGATCAGCATGCCGCCGGCGACGACGATGCCGATCAGCGACAGGGTGAAGGCGACCGGTCCGGTGACCGAGTTGCGCAGGTTCGTGAGCCAGCTCTCGTACGGCAACGAACCCCCGGTGCCCTCCGAAGCGAGGGCCAGTTGCGGTGCCAGCAGGACGAGCGCCAGCAGTGCGAGCAGGCAGAGCGCACGCACGGCGGGCTGCCCGAGGTGCTTGAGGCGGAACGGGGACAGGGCAAGCGGCATCGGTAAGACTCCTTCAGAGGGTGTGGGTGAGGTAGCGGCCGCCGTCGAACCCCGACACGGCGAGGATGTCCTGCACACGGCGCTGCCCGTCGACGCGGGCGATATGCACGACGAGCTGCACGGCCTCGCCAATGAGCGGTTCGATGGGTCGGGGGGCGTCCGGATGCATGCTGATGAGCATCGCCAGACGGTCCAGACCGGCACGCGCGCTGTTGGCGTGCAAGGTGGCCGCCCCGCCTTCGTGACCGGTGTTCCAGGCCATCAGCAGATCGAGCGCTTCCGGACCGCGGACCTCGCCGACCAGGATGCGGTCGGGGCGCATGCGCAGGCTCGTCCTGAGCAGCGCGGTCATGCTCACATCGAGGCTGGTGTGATACTGGACATAGTTCTGTGCGGCGCACTGGATCTCGCCGGTGTCCTCGATGATGAACACCCGCTCGCCCGGGTCATGGGCCACCATCTGATCGATGATGGCATTGACCAGCGTGGTCTTGCCGCTGCCGGTGCCGCCCACGACGAGGATGTTGCGGTGCGCACGCACCGCCTCGACCAGCACGTCGCGCTGGTGGGAACTCATCACGCCGGCTGCGACGTACTCATCCAGCGTGAAGATGGCCAGCGCGCGCTTGCGAATGGCGAAGGTCGGCGCCGGGACGACCGGTGGGAGCTGGCCGGCGAAGCGTGACCCGTCGAGCGGCAGCTCGCCCTCGAGGATGGGCTTCTGGCGGGTGACTTCCTTGCCGTGGTAGCCGGCGACCGTCTCGATGATGGCCTGTGCCTGGGCCAGCCGCATCGTGCCGATGCAGCGCATCGGCTCGCCCAGCCGCTCCTGCCACAGGCGGCCATCCGCGTTGAGCATGAGTTCGACGGTCTTCGGGTCGTGCAGCGCCGCCAGGAACGCCGGCCCCATGTCGCGTTCGAGCTTGCGCCGGGCACGCTCGCGGATGCTGATGGCTTCAGGCTGTTCGGACATCGTCTCCCCCGGCTACAATGCCATTGTGTTGGCACCGAACTTTGTTAAACGATATACCGAACTATTTTGCAGTTCAAGAAAAATGTTTTGACGAAAATGTTGCGGCCTGATTATCCTGCGTGAATAGACGGGCGCGCAGCACGACCGTGGCCGCCGGCCGTCCGGGGGCACGAGTGCGTGGGCGAGAAAAGGCTGTGGACGCGCGGCATCCAGAGGCGACTGTGCCGCTGTGGCACGCTTTAGCCGCTAAAACGCGGGCGTCTGCCCGTTCGTGCCGCTGCGTCGCCCTACCCCTGGCGTTACGACTTCCTGAGTTTCTTCTGGGCCGCCTCGGCCCACTTCCTGACGATGAAGGCCTGGTGCTCGGGCAGGACGGCCGCCACCCGTTCGTAGCCGGGCGGCAGGCTGCTGGGGACCTTGCCACCGGCGAGCGCCTCGAGCGAGGCCGGATCCAGATCGGTGACTTCGAGCAGCAGCGGCAGCGGCGTCTGCAGCGCGCGGGCGATGTCCTCCATCACTTTGAGCGACGGGTTGCCCTTGCCGGTGGTGATGTCGGAGAGAAAAGAGATGGACACGCCGGACTTTTCGGCGAGGTCGTGCTTGGTCATCTGCAGCTCATCGAGGACGCGCAGCACGTTCGTGAAGAAGATGTAGTTGTACAAGGCTCGGGCCTTCTGGCTGCACGCGTTCGGCTTTAGCCGCTAAAATCGCATTGTTTTTTCGCCGCACACCCTGCGCACACACAGCGTGGCGTCGGGCGAGGGTCTCAAACAATGCGTATGGCATGACCTGTTCTCGTCAACCCGCGATTTTACCTGCGCGCCGACGATCGGACACGCGGAATGCGTCACTCCCGCCGACCGCTTCGCCGCCTGCGGAGGCACGGCCTGCCGGGCTTGAGGAGCTTGCGCTGGCGCCGACGGGTCCCATTCGAAGCGGTAACGCGCGTGGCGTGACCCCAGACCCACAGGCGGGCAACACACCCCCTGGGCCATGAAGGCGGAAGCGAGGGGGGAGGCCAAAGCGCGCTCGCGCACCGCGTTCAACCCGTGACCCTGCGCGGACAACAAGAAAATGGGAGAGCACACCATGAGCCGCGTGAAGAATGCCAGGACGAAAGCCGATGAGAGGCCCCGGGCATCCGCATCGGACACCGCAGGTAACGACAAGCCCTCACGGCAACCGGGCCCGTCGGAAGCCTTCGTGCGCATCGGGCGCCCGCTGGAGCTGCCGCTCGAGCTGATCGACGAAGATCCGCAGCAGCCGCGCACGGCCGACAACCCCGGTTTTTCGGCGCAGAGCATTGCTGAGATCGGCCAGACTATCCAGATCCGGGGCGTGAAGTCGCCGATTTCGGTGCGTGAGCATCCGGAGCGCGAGGGGCGCTACCTCATCAACCACGGCGCGCGGCGATACCGTGCATCGATCTGGGCGGGGAAGACAACTATCCCCGCCTTCATCGACAACGACTACAGCCACGCCGATCAGGTGATCGAGAACCTGCAGCGCAACGAGCTCACCGCGCGTGAGATCGCCGATTTCATCGGTCGCGAACTCTCGAGCGGCAAGAAGAAGAGCGACATCGCCCGCGAGATCGGGAAATCCCCGGCGTTCGTCACCCAGCATGTGACGCTTCTCGATCTGCCCGATCCCATCGCACGCGCGTTCAGCAGCGGCCGGGCAAGCGATGTGACCGTGGTCAACGAACTGGTCACCGCCTTCAAACGATATCCGGCGGAAGTTGGCGCCTGGCTCTCCGACGAGACCCAGGAACTCACGCGCGGGTCGGTCAGGATGCTGCGCGAGTTCCTGGCGGAAAAGCGCCATCATGATGACGAGCACGACGCAGGTATCGATGACCTCCTCGGGGACGGATCTCATTTGCAGGGCGAAGGGGAGACTCCGCGCCCGGACAGGACGGGCGCCAGAAGCAAGGCCGGCCCTGACATGCTCAAGCGGGCCATCATCCAGGTCGAACACCGCGGGCGGCGGGCCCGGCTAATCCTCAGCAAGCGCCCATCGACCGAGGGGTGGGCCTGGCTAACCTACGAGGATGGCGGGAATAAGGTCGAAGCCCGCCTGGCAGACATGAAACTGGTGGCGCTGATCGAAGGCTGACGGTGAGCCCGAGTGGAAAAACTCGAACATTGGCTCGGTACCGCCAGCGGGTCGAGGGAGAGCGGCCAGGGATCGCGTGGATCGACAGGGCAACAGCGTCCATCCATCGCAATCAAGTCCCGCAGGGCTGATCTGCAGCAAGAAACAGCAAACGTCGATTCGGCGCCGCCGTTGGGTTACTGACCCGTACATGTATCTGACGTGGGCGTTTCCCCTTAACCCGCTCAGCGGCTCAGCGAACCGCCTGCGACAGTCTCGTATCGACCCAATGCCGTCGTTGAGGTTTGACGAAAGCTGTCGTTCAACGCCTAAGCTAACGTTCATTGCACGAGGCGATGCCACCCCGTGTGACGAAACACTCGCAGCCAGCTCTCCGGCCGAGGTTAGAGGCACCAGAGGTGGTGCTTGGCCTCTGCAACCGAGTTGGCTGTGGGCGGCTATTTTTTTCTCGCATCGCGACGTCATGGTCGGCGAAGCCTTTTTGCGCCTAAAAACCTGTTGTTTCACGTTAATCTGCGCGCTTTAGCGCGTCCGAGTTGAGCGCATTAGGCACAACGCTATTAAAAAGGCCCTTAAATTTACTGATGACCAGGAGTCTGAAATACTCATATATTCAAAGAAGTACATGGGTAACAGACTGGAGCGCAGTGTATTTATTCAAGGGCCGGTTTAATAACTGCGCACACAAGGCTTGGTGCGCAGTTGATGTCATTTGCCGTTTTTGCGGTTTTTGTCGGAGTTCAATAGCTGAGTGACACGGCCAGGCGTAACGCCGAGCGTTTCGGCAACACGAGCTTGCGCACCGCGTGGATTGTGCTCACTCTCGATTTTTACGAGTTCTGTGGCGTATCTTGACTTTCCACTCCCGGTCATTCCGTGGTAAGCGGCGCGGGCCTGTTGCTGAAGTTTTTGTTCCAAGCTCGCCTGTTGGGTACGGAGGTCTTGGATCGCTTCCGTGGTCATCTTGAAGCCTTGAACGACAGTCGTCATGACCTGCTCAAGCGGGTCAGGTGGAACTGATGCGGGTTGCTTTGGCATGTGAGTGTTCCTAGGTTTTAACGAGGCTCAGAGCGTATAACGGCCGCCCCTAATTATCAACACTTTCGTTTAATTTTATTAAACGATGTCGTATACATTCGTAGCCGCCTAACAAAACTAGAGAAGCAGCAGCCGACAGCTTAGTGGGGTAATGCGCCCCATGTGGCCCATAGGCTGAGAGCATGCCGCCTCGCCCGGATGGCCGCTATCCGGATCGGGTGGCGACTGGCAGCTGTTGGCCGAGGCTGTGTAAAAACAGCCCCTTCTGTATGATATGGGCATTTCCAGACTGACATCATGCTATGAAGCGATTCGTCGAAGGACAGAGCCGCACACAGGGGGCCTTGTTGCCCGAATCGCTGGACGACTTTGTCGCTGAAGCCAATCCCGTTCGGGTCATCGATGTCTTCGTCGATGAACTCGATCTTCGCAGGCTCGGCTTCACTGGCGTCGATCCCGCCGCGACTGGACGCCCGGCCTATCACCCAGGGGCGATGCTCAAGCTCTACATCTACGGTTACCTGAACCGGATCCAGTCGAGTCGCCGCCTGGAGCGCGAAGCACAGCGAAACCTGGAGTTGATGTGGCTGCTGGGCCGCTTGACGCCCGACTTCAAGACCATCGCCAACTTCCGTAAGGACAATTCGAAGGGGATTCGTGGCGTCTGTCGCCAGTTCGTCGTGCTGTGCCGGGAACTCGGACTGTTCGCCGAGGCTGTGGTCGCAATCGACGGCAGCAAGTTCAAGGCGGTGAACAACCGAGATCGAAACTTCACCAGCGCCAAGCTGCAGCGGCGAATGCAGGAGATCGACGCGAGCATCGAGCGTTACCTCGTCGAGATGGACAGCGCCGACCGGCAAGAGCCCGCCGTGGCCCAGGCAAAGAAGGAACGACTGGCCGACAAGATCACCACCCTGAAGGCCCGGATGAAGGAGCTCGACGCGATTGGCGTCCAACTCGAGAACGCACCTGACAAGCAAATCTCCCTGACAGATCCCGACGCCCGCTCCATGAAGACGCGAGGCACGGGCATCGTCGGCTATAACGTCCAGACGGCCGTTGAGACCAAGAACCACCTGATCGTGGCGCACGAAGTCACCAACGATGGGCTCGACCGGGATCAATTGAGCACGATGGGCAAGCAGGCTCGTAAGGCGATGCAGGTGGACTCCCTCACGGCGATTGCTGATCGGGGCTATTTCAAGAGCGAGGAGATCCTCGCCTGCCACAAAGCCGGCATCGTGCCGCTTGTTCCGAAAAGCGCTACATCCGGCGCAAAAGCCGACGGGCGCTTTGATCGCGCAGATTTCGGGTACGACTGCGAGAACGATGAGTATGTCTGCCCCGCCGGCGAGCGCCTGATCTGGCGCTTCGCCAGAGAGGAAGGCGGGCTCATGATGAACCGCTACTGGAGTTCATCTTGCCCACGATGCCCCATCAAGAGGCAATGCACGCCCAGCGACTACCGGCGTGTGAGCCGTTGGGCGCACGAGGAGGAGCTGGAGGTGATGCAGGCGCGGCTGGATAAGGCACCCGACAGCATGCGCATCCGACGGCGGACCGTCGAGCATCTCTTCGGTACCTTGAAGGCCTGGATGGGCGCGACGCACTTCCTGACCAAGGGCCTTGAGCGCGTCCGAACCGAGATGAGCCTGCACGTTCTGGCGTACAACTTGAAGCGAGTGATGAAGCTGATGGGAAGTGAAGCGCTTATGACCGCAATTCGGGCCTGATGGGGGCCTTTGTACGTCACGTGAACCGCCAACTCACAATCATCGAATGACTTGAATTGCGCGAGGTGGCGAGAAGCCGCCGCCGGTCGTTGCGGGCGTAGCCGTTTTTACACAGCCTCGGCCGCCTGCTGTCTGTCATGAGTGGGCCGGCAAAGAGGTCGTTTAGGGGCATGGCGCGGCGTGATTAGACAAAATGAACCATTTTGTCCAACGGCTGGGCACGACCTCCAGGAACGGCAGGGCTTCGAGCCCGCGCTTCTCGCCGTACTTTGGACAAGACAGACAGAGGGCTGACGGAATGGCACCATTCCGAGTGAAGTAACCGTCCGAGCAACCCCGCCCCCCGGCGGAGCGGAGGGCTTCAAAGGTCGACGACGTGCCTGAGCAGTCCGAACGACACGCGCCAGCCGAGCTCGTTTTCGCAGTCGACGCTGGCCGTCTTCTGGTTGATGCGCACGATGGTGCCGATGCGCGTCTGCAGGTGGCGGTCCTCGAAGCTGACGCGGTCGCCGACGCGGAAGTCTTCGCGGGTGGGGCGGTGGGCGGGCTTGGCTGTTGACACCTGAGGCGCGGCACGGCTGTCGGCAGGGAGCTCGATCGCTGCGTAGGGCAGCGTCCAGGTCGCACGGGTGGCGTCGTCCTGCACCGTGACCTGAGTGTCCTTCATCGCCACCACGGTGCCGCTGCGCAGTTGCAGCGCGGCGCCCGGTGCTTTCCCGTCCACGAAGCGCACCCGTTGTCCCAGGTGCAGATGCAGCCGGATCTGCACGATCCGCGACGGATCCGACATCAGGCGCTCGATCACGCGCGACAGGTGGAACAGTTCGAGCGAGCTTGCGCGGTTGAGGGCTTCGAGGGTGGCGGGATCCATCAGGGCGCAGGCTTCCAGTTCATCGGCAGCAGTTCGTCGAGCCGGTCCATACGGTGGCCGGGCAGGCGCGTGAGCACATCCTTCAGGTAGGCGTAGGGCTCAATGCCGTTCAACCGCGCCGTCTCGATCAGCGAGAGTGCCACGGCAGCGGCCCGTCCGCCACGTGGACTTCCGGCAAACAGCCAGTTCTTCCTCGAGATCGCCACCGGGCGCATCGCCCGCTCGGCGGTATTGTTGTCCGGCGCGAGCAGGCCGCTGTCGGCAAACACGGTGAGCGCTGTCCAGTTCGACAGCGCGTAGGCAAACGCACGTCCCAGCGGCGAGCGCGGCTGCAGCGTCGGCTGGTGATGGGTGAGCCAGCGGTGGAACGCGGCCAGCACACGTCGGGTGCGCCCTTGGCGCACGCGCAGGCGCACGTCCGGGTCGGCCTCGGCCAGGCGACGCTCGATGCGGTAGATCAGCCCGATGAAGCGCAACGCGTCATCGGCCAGCCCCGGCGGCGCCCCCTTGGGGGCGGCCTTGAGCACATCGAAGAACTTGCGCCGCACATGCGCCCAGCACGCCACATGGGTGACGCCCTCGCGGAAGCTGGCGTGGTAGCCGCTGTAGTCGTCGGCCTGCAGGTAGCCGCGCCACGCGCCCAGGATCCGGCGCGGGTGCGTCCCGGATCGATCGGCCGTGAAGTCGTAGAGTGCGGCCGGGGCCACCTGCTGCCACTGGCCCCCATCGTCCTTCTGCTGCCCGCCGGCCAGATACACCCACATCCGGGCGGTGATCGTCTTGCCCGGGGCCTGAAGGGACAGCGTGGTGTCGTCGGTGAAGATCACCGGGCTCGCGAGTACGTGGCGCTGCAGGGCGGGCATCAACACGGCGAGCAACTCGGTCGCATCGAGCACCCAGTCGCACAGGGTCTGACGCGACAGAGCGACGCCTTGGCGCGCGAAGATCCGCGACTGGCGCGCCAGCGGGCAGTGATCGAGGTACTTCGAGACCATCACGTGGGCGAGCAGCCCGGCACCGGCGTTGCTCCTGGGCAGCGGCGAACCCTGGGCGGTGGCGGTGCGCACGGTACTGCGACCGTCGGCGCTCTCGCAGCGGTACTTCAGGCGCACGTTCTGGATCACCTCCAGGCGGGCGGGAATGTACTCGAACAACTCCGAGACCTCCTCGCCGATGCGCTCGAGCGCGGCGTAGCCGGCCTTCTCGACATCGGAGAGGTCGTGCTCGACGCGCCGGCGCGGCAGATCCGGGCTGATCGCCGGCCGCCCGCCCTTGCGCCGGGTGTGGGCGCCGACCTCGCGACGCTCCTCACTCGGTACGGGGATCTGTACCGGGTCGGACCACAGTTCTGCCTGGCCGAGGTGGATCACCTCGCTGCGGAGCCCGAACAGGCGCCGCCGCAACTCGACCAGCTGGTGACGCAGGGTGTCCAGTTGCGCGTCAAACTGCGCACGCATCGCCTGCACCTGCTGCCCCAGTTTGAGCACCAGATCCTGCAGCGGAACCACCTCCTTAGGCAGGCTGGCGCGATCGATCGGGACAGGCAGGTTCATGGGGCCAAGCATGCCCGTGCAGGCCGTCTCGGTGAATGCGGTGAATCACCGATTGCCCGTGCGGCCGACATTCACCCCACGACGCTGGCCGCCACCGGCGCCAGGCGGCGCGTTCGCGACAGATCGATGCCATCGAGCCAGGCGAGCAACTCGCTCATCGCCAGGCCCTCAGCCGACAGCCGCGCGGGGTCGGTGAAACGCCCGCGCTCCAGGCGCTTGTAAAGCACCCAGAACCCATGACGGTCCCACACCAGGAGCTTGGCCTTGTCGCGGCGCCGGCCGATGAACACGAACACCTGACCCGAGAGCGGGTTCATGCCCATGCAGCGCGACACGATCTGCGCGAGCCCATCGATCGACTTCCTCATGTCCACCGCCTCGCTATAGACGTGGGCGCGGATCGCCGAGGACAGGATGATTGTCGCGCCCTATCGATCTGCGTCAGCTCCACCAGGGGGCGCCGTGGGACGAGCTATGGCATGACTGGCGCACACTCAAATTCGAGCTGCACATCGTGCCCCCGACCTGGGTTCTCGCGGACATAGTGCTGGCCAATGGCTACACCGGCATCCTCTTTCCGAGCCAGGCGCACGAGGGCGGCACGAACCTCGTCGTATACCCGGAACAGCCCAAGAGCGGCAACGCAGTCATCGTGAATGACCCTGACGGGCGACTCCCACACGACCAGACCGGTTGGGCGCGCTGAATGATCGGCATCATGGCTGCACCTCATGCCGCGGTGCGCGCAAGCAGCCCCGGCACGAGGGCTTCGGCAGCAAAGGCGCCGGAGATCACCACCGCCTCGATCCCTGCCCCATGCGTGGCCGCACCCGCCACCACGAGATTGCGTACCGCCGACTTGGTGGGAATCATCCCATCGCTGCGGGTGCCATAGATGCCGCCTCCACTCGTCCACGCATAGCGCTGGAAGGTGAGCGGGCTGGCGTCGGTGCGAAACAGAATGCGCTGCTCCAGATCGGGGATCGCCAGGCGTGCGAGCGCGATGAGGCGGTCGCCGGCGGCCTGCTTTCTTGCAAGATAGGGCGCCGAGCGGCGGTAGGCACGGTGGTCGTGATCTTCCGTGAGATTGCCGTCGGTCGAAGCGTCGGCAAACCATGTGTGTGCCTCGTCCGGCCGCATCAAGGCCAGCAGCTCGACGGTGGAATAGCCGGCGGGCGCGCAGCCCGGATCTACCCGGGAGGGGATGACGATGGACACGGCACCGCTCGCGTCGGCCACATGCACGACCGGCGGCATGTCCAGCGTGCCCTTGACCGCAAGGTTCACGCCAATCGCCGAACAGCTCGCCTGGAGATGTGCCTCGGCGATGCGTGCTTCCGGAGGGGCGTCGTCCTGGGGAAGCAGCCGGGTCAGGCTCTGACGCAGGTCGGCATTGGTGACCACCGCTCGCGCCCGCACGGTCTGCTCGGGGCCGTTGCGTCTGCGCACGACGACACCGGTCGCGGTGCCCTGCGCGGTGACGATGCGCGTCACCGCGGTGCGCAGGTGGACGCGCCCGCCGCGCGCCTCGATGGCCTCGACCAGCCGCTGCGCGATCAGGCCCGAACCGCCGAGCGGGTAGTAGCCGCCGTTGAAGTAGTAGCCGAAGAGGGGGACGAAGTCGCGCACCCGAAGGCGGGTGATGTCGTCGCTGAGGTAGCCCGCCAAGGCGCAGACCCAGGCCTGCACCGCAGGGTCACGCAGATGGTGCGCGACGAGATCCTGCCAGGGCCGGTCCAGCCAGGTGACCGCCAGCGGATGACGCCGGGCGAACGCGAGCAGGGCCTGCGGCGTCCCCGGCGTGCCGGGAATGCCGCCGCGTTCGGCAGCGGTCGAGAACATCGCCTCGTGGATGGCATGGATGTCGGCGAACAGCGCGCGCAGGCCAGCCGCCTCGTGTGGAAACTCGGCCGCGAGCCGTTCGACCCAGGCCCGCCAGTCGCGCGGCACGTCGATCGCACGGCCATCGAACACATAACGATGGTCCAGCCGGACCCATTCGTCCTCGTGCGCGATTCCCAGACGTTCGAACACGCTACGCACGGTGCCGCCCGGGTGCCAGCCCGACACGTCATGCACGCCGGCGTCGAACCGGAACGCCAGCGATGCGCCATTTTCCGGGTCGCACGCGCGGGCGCGCCGCAGCCAGGTATGGGCGAAGCCGCCGGGCACCTCATGCTGTTCGAACACCTCCACCCGCAGTCCGGCATCCGCCAGCAGGGCGGCCGCGGTGAGACCGCCGATGCCGGCGCCGATCACGGCCACGTCGACCACCTCCCCTGCGGCAGCAGAGGAGGCGTGCAGGTCGGGGGACGGCCAGGCGTGGCGCGTGTCGCCCGCCGCCATGCGGCGCAATCCGCGCGCAACGAGCAGCCTGGGCAGCACGATGGAGGCCACCGCGCCGGCGGCGACCGCGAGCCAGTGCGCGAGAGCCGGCAGCGCGAGCCACGTAGCCACCGCGAGCCAGGCGAACAGCGCTCCCCAGAGGGCCGAGATCGCCGTGTTGATGGAAATGAACAAGGGGGTCGCGCTTGCGCCGCCAAACTCGGCCGCCGAAAACCCGGCTGTCCATGGACGCCCGTGCAGGATGCTGACGGTGGCGCCAGCGGCAAGGCTGCCCATCACGAGGCTGACCGTCCGCCCCGGATCGAGGGCTGTGACCGTCAGTGCGAGGATGGCAAGGGCAAAGCCGACCACCAGCGAGGCCTCGAACGGGGGTGGCGGTCGCAGGCCGCGTCTCAGGACGGACGCACCGAGGGTCCACACCAGGCCCGCGAGCGCGCCGGCGAACCCATGGCCTTGTGCGGTGGCGATCAGGAAAGCCGGCAGGGGCACGAGAAAAAGCTTGATGCGAAGAAAGGTCTTCATCGAACGCCTCCTGGGGCGGCCGTCGGACGGGCACATGGATCGGATGGGCCGCACATGGGCTTGGCGGGTTGTTTACACCGTAAACATAGACGTTGATGTTTACGTTGTAAACTCGATTCGCCATACTGCCCCGATGAATACGACGCTGACGCACGCCGAGACGGCGGGAACGGGTGATCTGCGCGAGCGGCTGGTGCTCGAGGCAACCACGATCCTGGAAGCGCAGGGCCTCGAGGCCCTGACGCTGCGCGCGGTGGCCGGTGCCGCGGGGGTATCGCACATGGCGCCCTACCGGCACTTCACCGACAAGGACAGCCTGCTGGCTGCGGTCGCCGAGCGCGGCTTCCGCGCCCTGTCGGCGGACATGGGCGCTGCCGCCACGGGGGAGAGCGAAACGGCCGCGCGACTGCGCGCCTTCGGCCTGACCTACCTCGACTTCGCCCGCCGCCGCCCGGCGCTCTATCGCCTGATGTTCGGCCCGACGCTGGCCGGGAAGCCACAGTTCGCCGGCCTCGCGCAGGCCGGCGGCGAGGCGTTCGCCCATTGCGCCCAGGCCGTTGCCACCCTCAAGCGCGAGCGGGGCGCAGCGCCGGGCGCGGATACCCAGGCGCTGGCGATCGCGACCTGGTCGCTGGTCCATGGCCTGGCGATGTTGCTCATCGACGGCCGGCTGCCGCTGCCAGACGATGCCCGTGCCCAGGACGCCTTGATCGGCGAGGTGCTGGCACTGCACGGCAAGGCCCTCGGGTGATGCTTACGTGGGTAGAACTGCCCGTCCGCTCATGTGCCAACGGTACCTCAATGATTCTTGAGAGCCTGTTACACGACCGAGGCCTGCAGTCCAAAACCCCGCCGACCCAGAACTTTTGTTGGGAAGCTTGAACCGGGGAAAAATAGTTTTTTTTGTCTTATATATAAAAAACTTGCTAACAACTTTCGCAACGAGTAGCCTTGCAAGCGTTGACAAGGTCTGATGCGGTGTTCTATGGCGCGCAAGGTTGATTTCAAGACATCGGTAGCAGTGATGCTCTCCGGACTGGATGTGCCGGCAAAGCGTCTGCAAGATCTTGTCGGCCGAGAAAAGCCGCCAGGGCAGCATCATATGCGCTACACACCGGCGGATCTTCGCTCCGCGCGCTATCGGTTTGCTGGTATCGATCCCACCAACATCCCGAAAAGTAAAGGCAAGCCAAAGACCGGGGCTATTCCTCCGATCATCATGACCCGAATGACGAAGGGGGGCGTCGGGAAGACGTCGATCTCGGTCAATGCTGCAACGGCGCTAGCGTTGATGGGGTATCGCGTTCTGGTGATTGACGCGGATCCGCAGGCGACCGCCTCGAACTTGCTGGGGGTCGAGTCCACCTTCGACACGACGATCAAACACATTGGGCACTTTCTGGTCAAGAAGTCTGCTGACCCGGATACCGATCTATCCGAGGCGATCGTTCACGTGTACGAGGGGGGGTTCCTCGACGTCATCCCGTCGGACATCACGCTTGCCGAGGCTGACGCGTCACTCGTCACGGCCATGGCGAGCCACGAACGCGCGCTGCTTTTCCTCAAGCGCAACGGCGCCTTTCTCTCAGAAAATTACGATGTCATCGTTGTGGATACAGCTCCGGGCACCACTCCGATCGGACTCGCATTCTCTTACGCAGCCAAAGAATCCGGGAAAGTCCTGACGGTCGTCGAACCAGAGGGAAGTTGTCTGCGCGCGCTTGATTCCCTGTCGTCAAACTTGGCTGAAATCGAGGCGATGACGGGTGCAAAGATTGGTCTCGAAGTCGTGATCAACAAGTATCACCCTCAGCTCAAGCATGTGCGTGAATCGATGGGTTTTCTGTACAGCAAGTACGGCACCATGCTGAACGACTCGATCGTCCCGACATTCAGCGGTTTCTCCCGCCAACTCAATCCGCAGACGCGCGAGGCCGTTCCACTTGTCGAATCCGATCCGAGTTCCGCAGGATCGATCGCGATCATCGATGTCGCGAAGAGCCTGATCCTGAGCTTCGGAATCACTCAACCCGGCTTGCCGAAAGTTGACACGGAGCGCTGACGATGACCAAGCGTGCACCCTATAAGATATCGGGCTTGATCAAGTCAGGCGCCGTCGTTCCATCGACATCGCCTCATGCCGAGCCCGAAGAATTCGCTGTCATCTCTCATCAGCCCATCGTTCCCGAGGAGGCAATCGGGCAGATCGTGCCACCACTCAAGGTCACATCTGCGCTGCCACCCAAAGCCGTCCCGATTTCCACGAACGGATCAGGCCGGAACCTCATGATGATCGATGTACGACTCATCGATCCGAACCCCCTTGCTCCGCGTGAGGTTTACACCCCCGAAATGATCCGGGATCGCGCAGAGGCGCTCCGCACGCAAGGGCAGCACGACCCAATCCACGTCATCCCGAACCCGGATCAGGACGGCCGATTCATTATCGCGGACGGCTGGACACGCGTTCAATCGTGCCTGGAGCATAAGGTTCTCGAAGAACTTCTCGCAGAAGTTCACGACAACCTGACACTCGAAGAATCAGCCTGGTTCGGCTATCAACAGAACGAAGAGCGCGAGCAACACTGCGACCTTGATCGGGCACTGTTCTACGAGAAGCTCATTGCCGCTGGCGAGACGTCGGCCGATGTCGCGCGCAGAGCGGGCGTTTCTCGATCGCAGATGACATTTTATCGGGCGTTTTCGAAGCTGCCCCCCGATGTCGTCGAGATTATCAAAGGCGCACCAACACGTTTTGGCGCCAACGCCGCATACCAATTGAGCAAAGTTGCCGACAAGGTCGGCCTCCGACAGGCCGTCCGGCTTGCAGTGAAGTTTGCAGAAGAGAATCACACCCATGCCTGGCTTGTGAATCAGACCCAGGCTTTGCTTGAACCGAAGACGAGCAAGACACCGACGGCCTCAAAACAGGTTCGCTACAAGAACGGCTACTACAAGCGGCGCGGCGACGCGTTCGAAGTCAACATCAGCGTCGAGCCGTCGAAGCGCGTCAAGTTTGCGATGGCGCTCGAGGAGCTGCTGGCAACGGTCGCCGAAGAGTTCAATGAGGATGACACGTCGATGGGTAGTGCTCCAGCCGAGAACGAGGAGGCGCGGGACTAGCATGATCAGGCTGTTTATACGTATAAACACCAGACAGCCGGCTTGCGGAGGTGCTCACTACTCACGCCCGCGCGGCGACGCGAACATCGCCGCGCATCGGAAAGCCCAAGAGATGTTTATACGTATAAACACGTCCGCCCAAGCCGGCGCCGGAGTTGTTTATACGTATAAACATCATGGAGGCCGCAAGCCATCCATGGTCTCCTCTCAGGAACTGCCCGATCCAAAACGAAAGCCTCCCCGATCCCATCGGGTATGGCGTGTTTATACGTATAAACACCGCCTGCCAGCCCACGACGCAACACACAGAAACCCCGCCCTCCGCGGGGTTTCGCACATCTGGGCGTCCGATTTCGAGCATCAGGTTTCAGCCCAGGAGATCACGATGACCTGACCCGATCAAAACCCTTCCTGCCAAAGAAAAACCCCGCTGAGCGCCAACTCAACGGGGTTTATCTGGAACTGGTGTTTCGGACCACTTTGGAAGCAACCGGCGCCAACCGGTCAAACCCTCCCGCAACGAGGCAATGCTACCAAAACGGCCTGAAACGTCAAGGAACCTTTACGCCTTGAGGTTTTGAATGTCTGCCATTGCCTACCCCTCGTCGATCGCGCGCGCCTGCGCCGCGATCGATGAAGCCGCCGTCTTCCGGGACCTCCCGGACGGCTACCTTCGCGTTGTCGTGCGCATCGTCAAAAAGATCCGGCTCGCGTGCCTGAAATCGCCCATTTATGCCGCACGCGCCACCCTTGCCCGAGAATCGGGCAAATCGGTCGAAACCGTCGGTCGCGTCGTGAAATGGCTGGAAGAGCGCGGTTTGATCGAACGCGAGCAAATCGCCCGAAAAGGCCTCAAAGGCTCCTCGTCGCCCATCACGCCGACCGAGCGCCTGCTCGAGGCGCTGACCCTCACCGGCGAAGCCGCTCCGGCGCCCGATGCGTCCTCAACCCCGGTTATCCACAGCCCCGCCGCGGCATCACCCGTCCCGGCTGACGCCTCTAAATCAACCCATCAAAAACAATCTAAAGAAAATCAACCGGCGAAGCCGGCGCCTTTTGTCAAAATCGAAGGCTGCGCGCTGCCCACGGAACTTGCCTGGCTCGTCGCCCGCAACGACATGAAACCCACCGGGGTGCTCGCGCTGATGAAGCTGGCCAGCAGCCGCAAGCAGCGGCTCTCGGACATCGTGCAGGCCTCGCGCAAGTACCTCGAGGGGCTCACCGATCGAGGGCTCTTCGCCTACCTCCGCAAACTGGTGCTGCAGGACAAGGACTACCGCGCCGTTGTGCAGCACGAGACGCAGGCGCACCAAGCCGGGCTCGACAAGGCACGCGTGGCCCGCAAGGCGGCGGAGCTCGAAGGCCGCGCTTACCGCACCCGAGACGGCCGGATCCAGGTCTTCGTGAGGGCAAACGGCTTTGTTGAGCAGATCGGGCCCGATCGTCGGGGCTTTAGGCCGATGGATGTCGCGTTCCTTGATGCCATCGACGAGGGACGGCTCGTTCCGATGGCCGTGGGTGTCCCGTGAATCGGGCGGGTCCGCGCAGGAACTTTCGGTGCCGCGGTCACGCCCTTGCGCGCGATGGTGTTGGTCATGACTGCACTGCCAGGGAGAACGAACCGCCCGCGGCCCGTAGCCGACAGCCTGGCCCGACTACTGCCCATCATCGGGCAGCGACTGGAAGCGGCCGACCAGACCGCACTGCACGAGACGCACGCGTTCGATGCGACGTCAGCAAAGCGGTGTTGACGCGCGTCGAGACCACGGTGAGGCGCATCCTCACACGCAGGATGAAGTGGCGTGCAACCGGGGACTCTCCGCGCATTTGGGCTGCGACGATGCGGGCACGTCGGCGAATGGCGGAGTCACCAGGCCTTTCGCCTTCGGCCACCACAGCGCTCGCATGGATGAGTGCGGGCCACCTCAATGGGATCACCTGGACCGCCGAAGCGGTCCGCCCACTTCACCAGCGAGGCCAGTCATGAAGCACATGGAAGGCGACGCGTTTGTGCGTCTGATCGCCTATCAGCACACCGTGGGAACAATGGAGTACATCGCCACCAGGATGCCGAAGATGGAGGCGGCTTCCGGTTTACGATCACGTCACCAGACAAGACGGCTCTCAAGCTGAGCGTCTATCTCGAAGCCAGCGTCCTCAACCCGATGATCGATGCGCTGCTCGATCTCAAGGACGCCCAGGAGCGGATGGCCTGGAGAAAGGCTGGCTCATCCTGAGACCGTACTGTCCTCGAAAGCAGGCCGCTTCGGCACTGCGCGACAACGCCGTCCCGCCACACAGACGCGCGAGGCATCGACCACCTCGTCGGCGACGCGTTGTCCTCGCGTTCGCCGGCAGTCTCGCGCAACGCCGAAACCTACCCGGTTGC
Organism: Thauera sp. K11; assembly: GCF_002354895.1. Classification (NCBI taxonomy): domain Bacteria; kingdom Pseudomonadati; phylum Pseudomonadota; class Betaproteobacteria; order Rhodocyclales; family Zoogloeaceae; genus Thauera; species Thauera sinica. Next base: position 97,278 of record NZ_CP023440.1, on the reverse strand, counting down.
GGCATGGAGATTGGATTCCTGCGTTGGGCGGGAATGTTTCATCTGAAGAACTTCCCCATCTCCTCGATGCTGCGCCGGCGCTCCGCCTGTACATAGATCGAGGTGGTCTGCAGGCTTGCGTGCCCCATGACGCGTTGCAGCACATCGAGCGGCAGCGCGTGTGCGGCGGCGAGGGTGCCGAAGGTGTGCCGAAAGGCGTGCGGGCCGGCGCGCTTCAATAGCGCGCGCTCCGAGTCGTCGAGCGTGAGCCGCGTATCTGCCGCGATCCGCGTCAGCCCCGTCTTCAGGCACCGGTAGAGCCCGTCGGGCGAAAAACCGGCGCCGGGCGCATCGAGCTTGTCGAGGTGCTTGTCGCGGGCGGCCGGGGTCGAGGGGATGATGAGCGGCGAGAGCAGTGCGCCGGCGTGATCGGCCGCCGCAAAATCCTCCTCGCGGTCGGCCCAGTGCGCGGCGAGCGCTTCAATCGCCCGCACGGGCAGGAATACGGTGCGCCACTTCCGGCGCTTGCCCAGCACCTCCAGCTCCCACAGCGCGCCGGCCTGACCCGGCAGGGGCTTCAGGTGGCGGCGCTGCGCGCGGGCCGCTTCCTCGCGCCGGATGCCGGCGTGCCCGATCAGCAGCAGCGCCGCGCGCACGAGCCGCGCCTGGCGCCGCGCGTCCTCGTCGGGGCCCATCTCGCACGCCTCATCGAGGAGCCCGCCCTCGCGTGCGCACCGGGTCCAAAGATCTTCGGGCAACGCCTTGTCCAGGCGCAATGCCACCGAGCGCTGCTCCACGAGCGGCGCGCCCACGGCCACCCATGGATTGCCGCCGAGGTAACGCACATCGATGAGCCAGGCGAAAAACGTCTTCAGCACGGTGATCGCGTAGCGCTGGGATTCGGGTGAGAGTGGCCCGCCGAAGGGCCGCCAGTAGACGGTATGGCGGCCCGCCTTCTTGCCGCACCAGGCGGGATCGGGTGCGGCGAGGAACGTCTTGTAGGCTTCGCAATCGTCGACCAGCACGCTCGAGAGCGGTTTGTGCCGGGCGTAGAGGCACCACAGCAGAAACCGCTCGAGCTCCTTCTGGTAGGCGCGCTGTGTTTTCGCCTGGCCGCGGTACTTCACCAGGAAGGCCTGCACCGCCTCCAGGTCGTTGTCGGCAGCGATGAGGCTCAGGGCTGCGGCCCGATTGACCCCATGGCGGCCGTCGAGCTCGTGCGCGAGGGCCATGCGCTCGAGCGGCACGAGGATCGGCTCGTCCGGGCGCAGTACGATGGGCGGCTGAGCCCGGGTAGGAGCCACGGGCACGGCCAGGGGGCCGAGCGTTTTTTCGTGGTGGCGCAGCCAGCGCTCGAGCGCCGCGGCCTTGCCCGCCCCCAGCCGCGGGACGGGCCGCCACCAGCCAGGGCCGCGCACCTCGATCAGGTTCTTGAGCTCGCTCACCGCGCGCACGCCCTCATGCGCCAGATGCCGGCTGATGCGCGGTTTCAGCCACGCGGTGAGGGCATCGGTGGACTGCGGTTCGCGCGAGGCGAACTCGGCCGCATCGAACAGATAGCGCATCGCCACCGCACTCCAGCGCGCCGAGCGCCGCGCTTCGCGCAGCCCTTCTGCAAGACGCGGATTGGTGAGACTCGCCCGTTCGATGAGGTGATCGCGCATCAGCGCGAGGCGCGCCTCGAGCGCACCTGGCGCGGTGCAGCCGAGCGCCTCGAGATCGTCCTCGGTGTAATAGAGCGCGGCGAGGCGCTCCACCAGCAGCTTGTTCAGCCACCCACGCAGCGCCGCGAAGTCCGCCCGCGTGTAGCGCGGCAGCGCCCGTTCGACTACCGTGTTCTGCGCCATACCGCCTCCCGGAAACCGCCTTTTCCCGGATATTAGGTGAAAAATCCTTGCCTGATAATAAGAGTTATCAGGTAAGAAGCTCTGTGGACCGGGTGGAGCGGACCGGCGTCCTCTAACGGGTCGTCTCAGAAAACGGAAAAAATCGTACGCTAAGCCGTTCCTCAGCCCCACGATGCAAACAGCCCGCGCGAAGGCGGGCTGTCGATGATGCCGGTGAAAGCTGGGCGCTACCCGCAACACCCGCGCTGCGCCTGAATCGGCGGGCATTTCACCGAGCCGAAGGAACAGAACACGCAGCAGTCGCCGGGGTTGGGGCGCAGCAACGCCTTGCAGTTGCAGCACTCGTAGAAGAACTGGCAGGCGTCGGTCGGCATGGTTTCCTGCTGGGCATATCCACAGCGTGGGCACGTCAACACGGACTCCAGGACAATGGGACTCACGGCGCACCTTGCCCGGTGGCGCGGACGCTCAGACTTACCTTGCCCTTGCTGGCAAGGTGCGCAACAACATGAATTGCGCTTGCCTCGCTGATCTTGAGCTTGGTCGCCAGGGCCGTTGCATCTGCCGCGCCCTGGTCGTCCAGTGCCGCGAGCGCCTCACGTTCCAGGCTTTCCATCCACTCGCCGAACAGGGTGTGAAGTTCGGGCGTAGCAAGCGCGGCCATCGACGTTGTCTTGTGGATGGCCGCCAGGATTTCCGAGCACATTCCCATCATCTGCTGCATGGGGTTGCCGGCCTCGCCGCCGGGCTGACTTCCCATCTGCCCCATCATCTTCTGCATCATGTCCATGGGGCCTTCGCCGCCCGAGCCCATCTGAGCCATCATCTTTTTCATCTTAGGGTCGTCTCAGAAAACGGGAAAAAATCGTACGTTAAGACTCGTTGACCAGCCGCCGCAACGCAGCGCCGATCAACGTTCCTTCGCTTTTTGCGTCGTCACTGCTGGATGTTTTCTCCCCGCCGGATGGCATACGCACGCCTCGCCATGGGCGGCGGCCTCCAGTTCGTGCAGGATGCCGCAGTCCGCAGCCACGTGCCCGGCCCCGCAGCTCGCCCGCAACGCCACCAACTGATTCTCCAGGGCGTTCAGGGACTTCAACCGCGCCCGCACCCGTCCGAGATGCTCGTCGATCAGCCGGTTGATCTCACCGCAATCGGCCTCCGGGTGGGCGACGAAATCGAGCAGGTGCCTGATCTCCGCAAGCGACATGTCAAGCGCCCGACAGTGGCGGACGAAGCTCAGGCGTTCCAGGTGTGCCGCGCCGTAGGCGCGGTAGCCATTCGCTGCCCGGGCGGGCGGCGGCAGCAACCTCGCCTTCTCGTAGTAGCGAATCGTTTCGACATCGACGCCGGTCGCCTGGCCAAGTTCTCCGATCCGCATGACACCTCCTCGCACGATTGCTCATGCTAAGCCGTTGACCCCGGAGCGACTACAGGGTTTTCAATGTTGACACTGCCGCAGCGGGCAGGACTCAGGGAACCCTCGAAAGGAGCGCAAGATGAAACCATTGATCACGTTGGGATTGGCCGCGGCCCTCGCGATGCCGGCGCCGTCCCTCTTTGCCGCCGACCCGCCAGCCGGCGCGGGCGGGCAGACGAAACAGGAGGCCCCCGGCACGACGGACTTTGACAAGCAGATGGCGCAGGTGCAGGAGAACATGAGAGCGATGCAGGAGCAGATGGACAGGATCCGCCAGACGGAGGATCCCCAGGCGCGGCAGAAACTGCTCCAGGACCACTGGACCACGATGCAGAACAACATGCAGATGATGCACGGCATGTGGGCACCGGGGATGATGGGGTGTTGCGGCGGGGCGCCGATGATGGGCCAGGGCCGTATGGGCGGCCGCATGATGGGCGGGCCCATGTGGGGGGACTACCGGCGTCTGACGCCCGAGCAACTCAAGCAGCGCCAATTCATGATGGAGCAATACATGCCGATGCAGCAGATGATGATGGATCAAATGATGCAGCATCAGCAGTGGATGTCGCAGCAGCCGCAGCCGAAGTGAGCCGTCCCGGGGTGGTCACTTCGGTGTCATGCCCCGCGAGCGACCGTTGCATTCCTCGTGCAGGACCACCATGAAGCAATCCGTTTTCGTCATCACCCACATGGACTGCCCGACCGAGGAGGCGCTGATTAGGGTAAGTGGTTGACTCTGTGGTCACTACAGGGTTTTCAATGGCGTCAAGGAGCGTGATCATGAACAAAGTGACTGAAGATACCCAGCTCTGCAATGTCGGGGGTGCATGCGCGCAGGACGCGACGCCGTCGCAGGAGCTTTTGCCCGGCGCGGCGGCCGAGAATACGGTTTATCGCATTCCGGCAATGGATTGCGCTACCGAAGAGATGGAGATCAGGCAGGCGCTGTCGTCGGTCGTCGGGGTTCGCCGGCTTGGCTTCGCGCTGGGTACGCGCACGCTTATGATCACGGCCGGCGCGGCCGGGCAGCAACAGGCACAAGATGCAATACGTGCGGCGGGCTTCGAGATCAATCTCGTCGATGCGGGGCAGTCTGGCCAGACGTTGCAAGCCGAGTCCGCTGACGACGATCGGCGAATCGGAGCTGGGCTCGCGCGGCTGATGGGTGCCCTGATCTTGGCGGTGGGCGCTGAAGCATTGGCCTACCTTGCACCGGCAACCCTCCTGGTCAAGGTCGTGGGTATGGCCCTTGCTGCTGCGGCAATCGGCTTGTCGGGTTTGAGCGTTTATAAGAAGGGGCTCGTCGCGCTCAGTCGTGCTCGCCTGAACATCAATGCCCTGATGTCCGTCGCCGTCACGGGCGCATTCGTGATTGGCCAGTGGCCCGAGGCGGCCATGGTCATGGCGCTCTATGCCATCGCCGAGTTGATCGAGGCGCGCGCGGTCGACCAGGCACGCAATGCGATCACGAGCCTGATGGCCCTGGCCCCTGACGAAGCCGAGGTGAGGCAGGCGGACGGAAGTTGGGTGCGCGTCGCGGCGGCCTCGGTGCACCTGGAGGCCATCATTCGCGTGAAACCCGGCGAGCGTGTGCCACTTGATGGTGTCGTGACCGTCGGAAACAGTGCGATCAACCAGGCGCCGGTCACGGGCGAAAGTATTCCCGTCGACAAGCAACCCGGCGATCTCGTCTTTGCCGGGACGATCAATGAAACCGGGTTGCTCGAATGTCGCGTGACGGCCGTGGCGAGCAATACGACGCTGGCACGCATCATTCATGCTGTGGAAGAAGCACAGAGCACGCGGGCGCCCACGCAGCGATTCGTCGACCGTTTCGCGGCGATCTACACGCCCGCCATCTTCGTGATCGCGCTGGCGGTGGCGATCGTCGGACCATTGGGATTCGGCTGGCCATGGCTTGATGCGCTCTACAAGGCGCTGGTCCTGCTCGTCATCGCCTGTCCCTGCGCGCTGGTCATCTCCACACCGGTGACCGTCGTGAGCGGGCTCACCGCGGCTGCACGACGGGGCATTCTGATCAAGGGTGGAACGTACCTCGAGGATGCGCGCAAGATCAAGGCGATCGCGCTTGACAAGACCGGCACCGTGACCGAAGGCAAGCCACGCCTCGTGGCCTTCGACGCCATCGCCGCCGACCATACCGAGCAGCGAACCGGGAGCCTTGCCGCAAGCCTTGCCGCCCACTCGGACCATCCGGTCTCGAAAGCCATTGCGGCCGGGCTCGATCACCCGCTGGAGGCCGTCGACGAATTCAATGCCCTTGCGGGGCGCGGTGTTCAGGGGCGCGTCGGCGACGACGTCCATGCTCTGGGTAACCACCGTTTGATCGAAGATCGCGGCCAGTGCAGTGCTGAACTCGAGGCACGGCTGGCGGAGCACGAATCGCAAGGACGCACTGTCACGCTGCTGGCCTCGTCGACGAAGGTGCTGGGCCTGTTCGCGGTCGCGGACACGATCAAGGCATCGTCCCGGACTGCCATTGCCGAATTGCGTGCGCTGGGGGTCACCCCGGTGATGCTGACCGGCGACAATGAAGCGACCGCACGGTCGATTGCCGCGCAGGCCGGTATCGAGGATGCCCGCGGCAATCTACTGCCTGAAGACAAACTCGCTGCGATTCGCGACCTGCAGCGCCAATATGGTCCTACGGCAATGACAGGGGACGGCATTAACGATGCGCCGGCACTTGCTCAGGCCGACATGGGGATCGCCATGGGCGCGGCGGGCACCGATACGGCGATGGAGGCGGCTGACATCGTGATCATGAACGACGATCTGCGCCGTATCCCCGAGACGATCCGTTTGTCGCGGCGCACGCATTCGGTACTGTGGCAGAACATTACCCTGGCGCTCGGCATCAAGAGCGTTTTTCTGGTGCTCGCTCTTCTGGGGTCGGCCACGATGTGGATGGCCGTGTTTGCCGATATGGGCGCGAGCCTGCTCGTCGTGTTCAACGGCCTGCGCCTCTTGCGCCCGACCGAACGCACGGACTGAGGGACGGAACATCGGTGGAGGAGAAGTATCGTGCATGCGAGCAGCCGCTGCGAAACGGGCGCTGACCAACGCTACCGGTCGCTGTACGGAACCGAGAATCCGATCGTCGTCATTCCCTGAGAGGAACGAGCAAACGTCCGCCCCCCATGCATGCGCGCGATCGCGGCAACAATCGCAAGGCCCAAGCCATAGTTGTTATCCTCGCCATGCTTGCGCGCAGTATCGACCCGGTAGAAACGGTCAAAGAGGCGAGAAAGGTGCTCTTCGGCAATCTCGGGACCCGTATTGGTAACGGATAACGCGACTTCTCCCGGCGCCGCTTCGTGGATATCGACCTCGATCGTCGTGCCAGGTTGCGCGTATCGGGTGGCATTCGACAAAAGATTCGACAGCGCCTGCCGAACGAGACGACCATCGACGCACGCTACGGCATCGCCAATGATCCCGATCGTGAGCCGCGCCTCGAGCAGCGGGGCCTCATGGTACTCGGCGACTTCACGCGCAAGCGCGGCAAGACTGCTGATCGTGCGGGTGCGTGCCTTGACGCCCCGGTCCGCATTGGACAGGAACAGCATGTCGTGCACGAGACTCGAAAGACGGTGTAGCTCTTCGAGGTTTGAACCCATGATGTCGCGAAGCTCAGCCGCGTCACCTTTGCCCTTCAGCGCCAGTTCCGTCTGCCCTATCAGCGTCGTCAAGGGGGTTCGCAGTTCGTGTGCGACGTCTGCGTTGAAACCTTCCAATTGGATGTACGCTCCCTGCAAGCGTTCGAGCACGGCGTTGAACTGCTGAACCAGCGGCTGCACTTCCTCTGCCTGCGCGGCGCCGTCGAGCCGTTCTGCGAGCCGTTCGGGCACGAGACGCATCGCCTGTTGCGCCAGTTCGTTGACCGGCTCGAGCGCTCGACGCACCAGCCACGCTCCTCCCAATGAAATCGCGATCGTGCCTGTCAAGGCGCAGGCGGCCAGTGTCCATGCAAGTCCGCGCAGCAACTGATCGTCGGATGAAACGTCCAACGTCAGTTCTGCCTGCATCAGGGCGAAGGGATGTGTTGGAGAAGCGATCTCGAAGACCACCCGCTTCTCGTTTGCGAGCATGAGGAGGCCTCGATCATCGGCGCCGTAGACCCACTGGCCCGATGCGGAGCGCAGGCGCAAGCGCAGATCGGATCGACCGGCAAAAAAGTCGTCGAGCTTGTGACGCAAGATGGCCAGGTCGCCCGGGGTCGTAAGCTCTTCAACGAGATGTTCAATCACCTGACGATGTTGCTCGAGCGAAACCGCCTGCCGGGACGCCAGACTCAAGTGTGTGGCCACATACACGGCTGCGCAGACCAGACCCAAGCCGACGAGGGTCAGGAGGGCAAGCCCTCGCGAGAGCCACCGGCGCAGCGAACGAGGGGCCGCCGGTTTCATTCTTCCCGGCTTTCGAGCACGTAGCCCATCCCCCGGACCGTGTGCAGAAGCTTCCGGTCGAAGGGATCGTCCAGTTTCCCGCGCAGGCGGCGAACGGCGACTTCGACGACATTGGTATTGCTGTCGAAATTCATGTCCCAGACCTGCTCGGCCAGGACGGTGCGGGAGAGGACCTCCCCCTGCCGGCGCAGCAGCAACGTCAGTAGCGTGAACTCCTTGGCGGTCAGCTCCAGCCGCAGCCCGCCGCGGGTCGCCCTGCGGCGCATCAGGTCGAGTTCGAGGTCTTCGAGGCGAAGCATGTTGAGTTCCGCCGCGGGTGACGCGGAAAGGGCACCCCGGCGCATCAAGGCCTGCACCCGCGCGAGCAGTTCGGACAGCGCAAACGGTTTGCCGAGGTAATCGTCGGCGCCGTCCTGTAGCCCCCGTACCCGGTCTTCGATCCTGTCGCGCGCCGTCAGCATGAGGACCGGAACCTGATTACTCTTGCGCAGTTCGTTCAGGACGCCGAAGCCGTCGACGACCGGCAGCATGACATCCAGCAGGATCAGATCGTATTGCCCTTCGCGGGCGAAGTGCAGTCCGGTGGCCCCGTCATTGGCGACATCGACAACGTAGCTGCTCTCCGACAAGGCCTTGCGAAGATAGTCGGCAAGCTTGGGCTCGTCTTCAATCACCAGGACTTTCATGATCGAATTATGTCAAGAACCGGCTGAGCCGGACATTACAAAAACGTAATGCGGCAGTTCGCAAATTGACGAAGCGGCCTTCGTATAGTCGATTCATGCCTTCACCCTCAAGGCATCGGCAGGCCCAAACCGGTCTGGCGTCACGGATGATTCGACAGGAGTTCCATCATGGTCGCTCGCATACTCACTTCCACTGCGCTCATCGCCAGCCTTCTGGTCGCCCCCACCGTCTCGTACGCGGACGTCTGGCATCGCACGACGACCGAGGTGGGCTGGACGTTTCATCCCGACCATGGTGAAAGCACCAAGACCCGCGCTGACGTGATGCGCGAGCTTGCGCAGGCCAAGGCAGACGGAAGTTACGAATCTTTCCTGCGTGATCTGCCGATGCCGGATACGAACGCGGGCCCCGGCAAAACGCGAGAGCAGGTCCTGCAGGAACTCAAGAACGTGACGCCTGCCGAGCGCGCTTACATGGAGGAACTCTATGGCGCGAACTGAGCCTCCAGTTCGCGCCACGGATTGATGCCACCCCATTTCCAACCCTGAGACCTCCTGTAGAATCGGTGCGTGCGCAAGCTTCTGATCGTCCTCCTCGTGTTTTTTCTGCCGCTGCAGTGGAGCACCGCGGCCGTGGCGGCATTTTGCTCGCACGAAGGCGGTTCCCTGAAGCGCGCTCATCTGGGTCATCACACGCACGATCATGCGGACCGTGACGGCACCGAGCGCTCGGATCACGGGACGAGCAAGGCGTGTGACGCCAGTTGCAGCGCCGATCACGACCACAGCCATAGCCCGCACGCCCTGTTTGCCGCCACGCACAGTCTCGAGGTCTTCCCGGACCGCTCGGGCGACAGTCCCTATCGCTCCCCGCTGTCCGAGCCGCCGCCGGACAACCTCCTTCGCCCGCCCGCATCCCTCCTCGTCTGATTCCGCCGACGAGTTCGGGTTTCATGGATCCACGCATCGGTTGAGCACCGGTCGCGTGGCCGCCCTCGTCGGTTTCCTTTTGATCCGTCTCGCCGGGCGCATTGCCCGAGCGAGCCTGACGCCGTCCAGACGAGGACTCAATGACGAAGATCGACCCTTCGCGCGGCATCGGCCTGTGCGTCGCACTGTGCTTTCCCCTCATGACGTGGGCGCAGAACCCGCCCACTTCCGCGCCGGCCGCGCCAGCGCCAGCATGGCGTTCGCAGCCGGCAGCCGGCGACGCGGCAGTGAGTGGCACCCTGTCGCTAGGCCAAGCGCTCGCGCTGGCCCACGCGCAGAACCCGGAACTGGCCGCATCGCGGCTCGAGGTGGAGGCGATGGCCGGCGCGAGCCAGCAAGCGCACAGCCGCCCCAACCCCGAAATCGCCTACCTGCTTGAGGACACCCAGCGTCAGACGCGGACGACGACGCTCCAGCTCAACCAGACGATCGAGCTGGGCGGCAAACGCGCGGCGCGCATGCTGGCGGCCGAGCGCGGCCACGACATCGCCGCCGAGGAACTCACGGCAAGGCGACTCGCGATCCGCGCGTCCGTCACCTCCGCGTATTACGACGCGCTGACCGCACAGGAGCGCGTGCGCCTGGCCGAGCAGGCCATGGAGCTTGCCCAGCGGGCAAGCCGGGCCGCCGGCCAGCGCGTCAAGGCCGGCAAGGTGGCGCCCATCGAGGAGACCAAGGCCCACGTTGCGCAAGCGGGCGTACAGGTCGAACTGAGTCAGGCGCGCAGTGAGTGGGTCGGTGCGCAGGCGCGGCTGGCGGCCTTGCTCGGCGAGCCCGGCGGCCTGTCGTGGAGGCTGGACGCCCAGCTCGATGCGTTGCCCGCGGTCCCGTCGATGGCCGATCTCGAGCGCTCGCTCGACAACGCGCCGGCCCTGCGCCGCGCCCGACTGGAGATCGACCGACGGCAGGCGCTGACGGAACTCGAGAAGGCGCGCCGAATCCCGGACATCACCGTCAGCCTGGGGGCGAAGCGGTCTGAAGAGTTGGGGCGCAACCAGGCCATCGTCGGCCTGTCCGTCCCGCTGCCGATCTTCGATACGAATCGGGGCAACCTGCTCGAGGCGCTCAAGCGCGAGGAGAAGGCTCGGGAAGGACTCTCCGCCAGCCAGTTGCAGGTGTCGGCCGAAGCGCGGGAGACCCGTGCGCGCCTGGCGTCGCTACGCCAGGAAGCCCAGCTCTTCGCCGAGCAGGTGCTGCCCGGCGCCCAAAGTGCCTACGACGCGGCGGCGAAGGGCTTCGAACTGGGGAAGTTCAGCTTCCTCGAAGCGCTCGATGCGCAGCGCACGCTGCTGCAGGCCCGCAGCCAGTACCTGCGCACCCTGGCCGATACCCACCGCGCCCGCGCGGACCTCGACCGGCTGCTCGGCCTCGACGAATCAACCGAAACCCCGCTCGCGCCGGCAACGGTCCGGCGCACTGGAGAGTGAAATGGCAGAAACCAAACCGAAGAACACACACTGGGCGATCGTCGCCGTGCTCGTCGTCGGGCTCGCGTTGGGTGCAGCGATTCTTGCGACCGATGGCAACAAGGCCGTCACTGACGAACATGGGCATGCCGCCCACCCGGAGGCGCCCGGGCACGCCGAGGAGGAGCATCACGGTCAGGCCAAGTCGACCGACCACGCCGACGATGCCTCGCATGCCGATGAAGAGCACCACGAGGCCGCCGCCGAACCGGCCAAAGGTCCACACGGCGGCAAGCTGCTCACCGATGGCCGCTACGGCATCGAGGTGACGATCTTCGAAACCGGGGCGGAACCTCAATTCCGGCTCTACACGTACTGGGAGGGCAAGCCGCTCGATGTCGCGCAGAGCCAGATCCAGCTCGTCCTCGAGCGGTTGGGACAGTCGCCGCAACGTTTCAGCTTCATCAAGGAAGGGGACTACCTCAAGGGCGATGCGGTCGTGGCCGAGCCGCACTCCTTTGCGGTCAAGGTACAGGCGGACTACGAAGGAAAACGCTACCAGCTCGGCTACGAACAGGTCGAGGCCCGCGTCACCATGACCGATGCACAGCTCCAGGGCGCCGGAATCGAGCTCGCCGAAGCGGGGCCGGCCACGATCGGAACAGCGCTCGAGTTACTGGGAGAGGTGCGCTACAACAGTGATCGTACCGTGCAGGTCGTCCCGCGGCTGGCCGGCCTGGTGGAGTCGGTGGCGGTCAGCGCAGGCGAACGTGTGCGCAAGGGACAGGTGCTCGCCGTGCTGAGCAGTCAATTGCTCGCCGACCAGCGTACCGAATTGTTGGCCGCGCAGCGTCGTCTCGCACTCGCGCGGACCACCTACGAGCGTGAAAGGACGTTGTGGCAGGAGAAGATCTCGCCCGAGCAGGACATGCTGCAGGCGCGCACCGTCATGCAGGAAGGCGAGATTGCCGTACAGAGCGCACAACAGAAGCTCGCCACTCTGGGCAGCGTTGCTTCGGGCGGCAGCGCACTCACGCGCTATGAGCTTCGCTCCCCGATCGACGGGGTCGTGACCGACAAACGCCTGTCGGTCGGCGAGGCGGTCAAGGAGGACGCCGCGGTCTTCACCGTCTCGGACCTGTCGTCGGTATGGGTGGAGGCGCCGGTGTCCGCGCAGGATCTGGGTGCGCTCGCCGCAGGCCAGACGGTAACGATCCGCGCCAGCGCCTTCGACGCGTCGGCGCCGGGCAGGGTCACCTTCATCAGCCCGCTGATCGGCGAGCAGTCCCGTACTGGCATCGCCCGCATCGTGGTGCAGAACCCCTCCGGTGTCTGGCGACCGGGATTGCCGGTGTCCGTCACCGTCGTCGCCGCGGAAACGAAGGTGCCGGTCGCGGTCGCGGTGGACGCCGTCCAGGATCTGCGCGACTGGAAGGTGGTATTCGGCCGCTACGGCGACGCCTTCGAAGCGCGCCCGCTCGAACTGGGTCGCAGCGACGGCCGACACGTGGAGGTGCTGGCAGGCCTGCAGGCGGGCGAGCGCTACGCGGCGAAGAACAGCTATGTCATCAAGGCGGAGCTCGGCAAGGCCGGCGCCAGCCACGACCACTGACCGGGAGCCCCCGACATGAAACAGATCACTGCCATGATTCGCCCCCACCGCCTCGACGCCGTCGAGACGGCGCTCGAAACGCTCCCGCATTGCCCCGGCTTCACCGTATTCGGCGCGAAAGGCCATCCCCGCGGGCATGGGCCGGACCACCGGTTCGTCGCCGATGAATGGAATCCCCACGCCCACGATGTGCTCGTGCTGCTGATCCTGTGCCAGGACGATGACGCGTCCGCCATCGTCGACGCGGTCGCGGCGGCGGCACGCACGGGGCAACCGGGCGACGGGATGGTCGGTGTCGTCGAACTCGTCACCGCGGTCCGTATTCGCACCGGCGAACGCGACGCCGCGGCGCTTTGAGGAGAGGCTCGTGTTCGAACGCATCATCCGCTTCGCCATCGATCAACGATGGCTCGTGCTGCTCGCCGTGCTCGGCATGGTCGGCGTCGGAATCTACAACTATCAGCGTCTGCCCATCGACGCGGTGCCCGACATCACCAATGTCCAGGTCCAGATCAACACCGAAGCACCCGGCTACTCCCCGCTGGAGTCCGAACAGCGCGTGACCTTCCCGATCGAAACCACGATGGCCGGTTTGCCCAATCTCGAGCAGACCCGTTCCCTGTCGCGCTATGGCCTGTCCCAGGTCACCGTCGTGTTCAAGGACGGCACGGACATCTACTTTGCCCGGCAACTGGTGAACGAGCGCATCCAGGAGGCCCGCAGCAAACTGCCGGCCGGCCTCGCCCCGGCGCTCGGCCCCATCGCCACCGGGCTGGGCGAAATCTACATGTGGACGGTCGAGGCGACCGAGGGCGCGAAAAAACCCAACGGAAGCGCGTACACACCGATGGATCTGCGCGAGATTCAAGACTGGATCATCAAGCCGCAATTGCGCACCGTCCCAGGGGTCACCGAGATCAACACGATCGGCGGCTATGCAAAGGAGTTTCAGGTGGCACCCCTGCCCGAGCGCATGGTGTCCTACGGGCTGGCCATCAGCGATCTGGTCACGGCGCTCGAGCGCAACAACGCCAACGTGGGGGCAGGTTATATCGAGCGTCGGGGCGAGCAGTATCTGATCCGCGCACCGGGACAGGTCGCCGGCATCGACGATATCGCCAATATCGTCGTCGGCCACGCCCAAGGGGTCCCGATACGCATCCGCGATGTGGCTGAAGTGGGCCTGGGCAAGGAGCTGCGCACCGGTGCCGCGACCGAGAATGGCCGCGAAGTGGTGCTGGGCACGGTGTTCATGCTCATCGGTGAGAACAGCCGCGACGTGTCGAAGGCGGTCGACGCACGCCTGCAGGCAATCAACAAGACCTTGCCCGAGGGCATCGTCGCCAAGACGGTCTATGACCGCACCATCCTGGTCGAAAAGGCCATCGACACGGTCAAGAAGAACCTGACCGAGGGCGCTCTGCTGGTCATTGCCATCCTGTTCCTGTTTCTCGGCAACATCCGTGCGGCGCTCATCACCGCGATGGTGATCCCGCTGGCGATGCTATTCACCTTCACCGGCATGGTGACGAACCGGGTCAGCGCCAACCTGATGAGCCTGGGCGCCCTGGACTTCGGCATCATCATCGATGGGGCCGTGGTGATCGTCGAGAACTGTGTGCGCCGCCTCGCCCACGCGCAGGCTGCGCTCGACCGGCCGATGACGCGCAACGAGCGGTTTCACGAAGTCTTCGTGGCGTCGAAGGAATCGCGGCGGGCGCTGCTCTTCGGCCAGCTCATCATCATGGTGGTGTACCTGCCGATCTTTGCCCTGACCGGGGTCGAAGGCAAGATGTTCCACCCGATGGCCTTTACCGTCGTGACCGCATTGCTGGGCGCGATGATTCTGTCGGTCACCTTCGTACCCGCAGCGGTTGCGCTCTTTCTGTCCGGCAAGGTCAGCGAGACCGAAAATCGGCTGATGACGATCGCCAAGCGCGGCTACGCCCCGGCGTTCGACTGGGTCATGGCGCGCAAGCCGTTGGTTCTGACGATCGCCTGCGTCAGCATCGTGCTGTCAGGGCTACTGGCGACCCGCATGGGCAGCGAATTCATCCCGAGCCTCGATGAGGGCGACGTCGCACTTCATGCGTTGCGCATTCCAGGCACGAGCCTGAGCCAATCGATCGACATGCAGGTGCAACTGGAGCGCACGGTCAAGACCTTCCCCGAAGTCGACAACGTGTTCGCCAAGATCGGTACGGCCGAGATCGCCACCGACCCGATGCCACCCAATGTCGCCGACAACTTCGTGATGCTCAAGCCGCGGGACCAGTGGCCGGACCCGCAGAAGTCCAAGAGTGAGCTGGTCGCGGCGATGCAGCGTGCGGTCGGTCAGATACCGGGCAACAACTACGAGTTTACGCAACCGATTCAGATGCGATTCAACGAGTTGATCTCGGGCGTTCGCAGCGACGTGGCGGTGAAGGTCTTCGGTGACGACATGGACACCATGAACGAGACGGCAGAACGCATTGCCGCCGTGCTCGAGGGGGTTCCGGGTGCTGCCGACGTGAAGGTGGAGCAGACCACTGGCCTGCCCATGCTGACGGTCCGGATCGAGCGGAATCAGATTGCCCGGCTCGGCCTGAACGTCGCCGACGTCCAGGACAGCGTCTCGGCTGCGCTCGGCGGGCAGGAGGCCGGGGCGGTGTTCGAGGGCGACCGGCGCTTCGACATCCTGGTCCGGTTGCCCGATGCGATTCGCGGTGACCTCGAGGCGATCCGCCGTCTGCCAATCCGCGTGCCCGCCGGCGAGAACGGCGCGCGTGGCTTCGTCCGGCTGGGCGATGTCGCACGCATCGAGTCTGCGCCCGGCCCCAACCAGATCAGCCGCGAAAACGGCAAACGTCGGGTTGTGGTGACCGCCAACGTGCGCGGGCGCGACATTGGTTCCTTCGTCGCCGAGGCGGAAACGAAGATCGCCACGGCGGTGCAGGTGCCCACAGGGTACTGGACGACCTGGGGCGGCACCTTCGAGCAGTTGCAGTCGGCCGCCAAACGGCTTCAGATCGTCGTGCCGGTCGCGTTGCTGCTTGTCCTAACGTTGCTCTTCATGATGTTTGGCAATGTCAAGGACGGGCTGCTGGTCTTCACCGGCGTCCCCTTCGCGCTGACCGGCGGCATCCTGGCGCTGTGGTTGCGCGATATCCCGCTGTCGATCTCCGCCGGTGTCGGCTTCATCGCGCTGTCGGGCGTGGCCGTGCTGAACGGCCTGGTGATGATCTCGTACATCCGGAGTCTGCGCGATGACGGCTTCGATCTCGATGACGCGATCCGGGAGGGCGCGCTGACGCGATTGCGTCCCGTGCTGATGACGGCGCTGGTCGCATCGCTCGGGTTCGTTCCCATGGCGATCGCGGTCGGTACCGGTGCCGAAGTGCAGCGGCCACTGGCCACTGTGGTCATCGGCGGCATCCTGTCGTCTACCGCACTGACGCTGCTCGTGCTGCCGGCGCTGTATCGCATCGCCCATGGACGCGAGAGGCGAATGGCGTCACCCGCGGAGACATTGGCTCCCGCCCATTGATCCTGTGTGGGGCGGAAGGGTACGGACCGCTGCGCTTTCGCCCGATAGACCCGATCCACCCGCGGTTCTCTCCTTCGTCATGGAGGTCGCATGAAACACGCTTCTGTCATTGCAACGGTGATCGTCCTGGTGTCCTTCAGCGTCTTCGCCGCAGGCGGGCATGACCATGACAAGGACCATGTGCCCCGACATGGCGGCATGGTGGCCGAAGTCAATGAAGTGGACTATGAACTCGTGGCTACGCGAACCCTGCTGCAACTCTACCTTCGCGATCATGGGAAGAGCGTTGCCGTCACCGGAGGCGCCGCAAGAGTCACTTTGCTGTCGGGTAAGGAAAGGATCGAAACCGCGCTCTTGCCCGCCGGGGAGAAATTCGAGGTGCAAGGCCACTTCAAGATCATCCCCGGCATGAAGTTTGTGGCCGTGGTTGCCCTCCCCGGGCGGGGTGAGGCAACCGTATGGTTCCGATTGCGATGACTTGACGCACCCATTGCGCTCTACGTGCTGAGCACGTTTCGAGCAGCCGCCTGATCCGCATTCATTGTTGCGCTCCCTGGTGTCGCTTCCGGCACCGGGCGGCCGGTCACGCCTTATGCACACCGTTCAGTGCCGCGTACTGCCTCGTCCCCTTGGCGTCGTGGGCGATTGAGGCTGCGACTGTGCGCCTGTACGGCAGCAGCCTCGACAGCGAAGCCCCATCGCGCGCGTTGCCCAAATCAATTGTTCCAAAGATAACTTCACAGGCGTCAAATCATGCGTTCATTGCATATCATCGGCAGTCGGGAACTGGGCGGCGCAGAAAGCTTTTACTCCCGATTTGTCCCTGCGTTGTCAAATTTCGAAGGGCAGGAGGTCGTTGCCGTAACGCGCCCCGGTGCAATGGTGGCGCAGACCTTGCCGTCCGATTTGACATGTCAGGGCGTACCCATGCGAAGTGGATGGGACCTTGCATCCGTCGTCTCGATTCGGCGGCTGATTCATCGTCTTCGGCCGGATATCGTCCAAACCTACATGGGGCGGGCGACGCGGCTGACACGCATTCCACGCAGTGCGTCGGCTGTTCACGTCGCTCGGCTGGGCGGCTTCTACAAGATCGATGGCTATTATCGGCATGCCGATGCCTGGGTCGGAAACAGCAAGGCCCTGTGCGACTATCTGATCAGAGAAGGGCTGCCTGCTCAGCGCGTCTATCGTATTGGAAACTTCGTCGAGCCACCTGCGCCCACGCCGGCCAGCCTCATCGGCGCATTGCGCAAACAGTATGAAATTCCTGCCGATGCCATCGTGCTCTTCTCGCTCGGACGCCTGATTCCCAAGAAGGGCTTCTCGGACCTCCTTGAGGCGTTTGCAGCGTTGCCGACTCATATCGGCGGACGTCCCCTTTTTCTCGTGATTGCCGGGGATGGACCCCTATGCACGAAGCTGGCAAGCCAAACGGCGGCGCTAAGTATCGAGCACAGAACACGATGGCTCGGCTGGCAGATGCAGACGACGCCGATTTTTCATCTGGCCGATATCTTCATCTGCCCGTCACGCGATGAGCCGCTGGGCAATGTCATTCTCGAGGCCTGGGCACATCGACTGCCGGTTGTGTCCACCGACACGGTAGGCGCTCGCGAGTTGATTCAGGCGGAAGACAATGGGCTCGTTGTTGCAACGGGTCGGCCCGACGAACTTGCAGGATGTCTGCGGTCATTGCTCACGGCGGGGCCGACTGCCTGGCATCGGCTTGCCGAGCGGGGCGCCCATACCGTGCGAGCCCATCATTCCAGGGCTGCCGTCGTTGGTTGCTATGTGGCGATGTATGAGGGGTTGGTGCGTCGATAGCGAATCGGGTGCAGTAGTCGGGGTCGGCTCACGAAAGGGAAAAATCGTACGCTAAGCCGGTCGTAGCGGCCCTAAATTTGCCACGCTCGACTACGAGGAGGTTTGCGAAGCAACAGGATCAATATCGCCGAGTCGCGCGATGAAGCGGACATAGGCTAACTCGCTGAGCAGCTCGATAAGAGTTTGCGTAACGACGATGGCAGGCAATACGGGTATGGCCCCAGGCACAGCGAGAGCAAGCGGCAACACGACAAGGGAATTTCGAGTGCCTGCGCTGAAAGCGATGGCTCGGCCGGCGGGGGCATCAAGGCGGAACAGCCGGCTGATGCTCCATCCGATCAGGGGGGCGATCACAGCAAAGGCGATATAGAAGGGAATCACACCCAAGGCCGCATCGGTCGCGGAGCCGAGGCGCGGCACCACGGCCGCGACGACGACGAATAGGACAAGGGCGGTCGCTGGTACCGGCAATAGACCAAGTGCCGCTGAGGTCTTTTCACCGGCCAGGCTTCGAGCCGCCCATAGTTGCACAAGCCCAGCAAGAGCGAGTGGAACCGCGATCAACCAGACGAAGGCATGAACGAACGGGCCGGGCTGCACGAGGGTTGCGGCATCGTTCCCGAGAAGCAGGCCGAGATAGACCGGCAGCAGCAGCATTTGCACAACCAGGAGCGCAGGGGTTGCCGCCAGTAGCAGCCGCGCATCGGCACGACCGAGGTGCGAGAACGTAACCACGTAGTCAATGCAAGGCGTCAGCAACACCAGCAGCACGCCAAGCCTCACCATAGGGTCCGATGGCAGGAATTGCACCAATACGGCCACCACGAGCGGCGTTACGATGAAATTGGTAATGAGCAGTGCGGCAAGGAACCGGCCGCGACTGAAGGCCCGGCCAAGGTCGGCCAGGGGCACTTGCAGGAATGTCACGAACAGCATGAGTGCAAGCGCCGGGTTGACGCCACCCTCAAGCGCTGCCGTGCCGGGTACGAGCAAAGCGACAAGCGCAGCCAACACAACGGCCGCGAAGTAAATGCCGACTTGGTGCCTCTCGAATATTTCCCGGATGTCTTGCATGTCTGTATTTCGCTCCTTTGTGTCAATTTGAAGCATACCCTAACCTGGCGTCAGACCAGCCGACGCGAAAGCGTCAGGATAGACTTGCTTTCCGAATTGATTGACACACGCCACCAAGGGTCATAAATTTCTTCCTGACACATTGTCCTCAGGAGTACACCTTGAACGGTCAGCGCATCGGCTACGTCCGCGTCAGCAGCTTCGACCAGAACCCGGAACGCCAGCTCGAGCAGGTTTCGGTGGACCGGCTGTTCACTGATAAGGCGTCGGGCAAGGACACCCAGCGTCCTGAGCTGGAACGGCTGCTCGCCTTCGTGCGCGAGGGCGACACCGTGGTGGTGCACAGCATGGACCGCCTGGCGCGCAACCTCGATGATCTGCGCCGCCTGGTGCAAAAGCTCACCCAGCGCGGCGTGCGCATCGAATTCGTCAAGGAGAGTCTGACCTTCACCGGTGAGGACTCGCCGATGGCGAACCTCATGCTGTCGGTGATGGGCGCGTTCGCCGAGTTCGAGCGGGCGCTCATCCGCGAGCGGCAGCGCGAAGGGATCGCGCTCGCCAAGCAGCGCGGAGCCTATCGGGGGCGCAAGAAGTCTCTGAACAGCGAAAAGATCGAGGAACTGAAACGGCGCATCGCGGCGGGCGAGCAGAAAGCCAAGCTCGCCCGCGAGTTCGGCATCAGCCGCGAAACGCTTTACCAGTACATGCGAGAAACCTGACCATGCCTCGCCGTTCGATCCTGTCCGCTGCCGAGCGCGAAAGCTTGCTGGCGTTGCCCGATACACAAGACGAACTCATCCGACACTACACCTTCAGCGAATCCGACCTGTCACTGATCCGCCAGCGGCGCGGTGAGGCCAACCGCCTGGGTGTCGCGGTGCAGTTGTGTTTGCTGCGCTTCCCCGGTCAGGGCCTGTTACCGGACGCTGAGGTGCCGAGGCCCCTGCTGCAATGGATCGAACGGCACCTGCGACTCGATCCGGCATGTTGGCCGCAATATTCCGAACGGGAGGAGACCCGGCGCGAACACCTGCTCGAACTGCGGGCGTACCTGGACATGGAGCCGTTCGGCTTGGGGCACTATCGCCAGGCTGTTCATGCCACGACCGCACTGGCCTTGCAGACCGACAAGGGCATCGTGCTGGCCGGCAGTGTCCTCGACTCCCTGCGGCACCAACACATCATCTTGCCGACACTCGATGTGATCGAGCGCGTCTGCGCCGAGGCGATCACCCGCGCCAACCGGCGCATCTACGACGCCTTGGCCGAACCGCTGTCGGACGCGCATCGCCGCCGCCTCGACGATCTGCTCAAGCGCCGCGAGAACGGCAAGGCGACCTGGCTGGCCTGGCTGCGCCAGTCACCGGCCAAGCCGAACTCGCGGCACATGCTTGAACACATCGGACGCCTCAAGGCATGGCAGGCGCTCGATCTGCCTTCCGGTATTGAGCGCCTGGTACACCAGAACCGCTTGCTGAAGATCGCTCGCGAGGGCGCCCAGATGACGCCCGCCGACCTCGCCAAGTTCGAGCCGCAGCGCCGCTACGCCACCTTGGTAGCGCTCGCCATCGAGGGCATGGCCACCGTCACCGACGAAATCATCGACCTGCACGATCGCATCCTGGGCAAGCTTTTCAACGCCGCCAAGAACAAGCATCAACAGCAGTTTCAGGCATCCGGCAAGGCGATCAACGCCAAGGTGCGCCTGTTCGGCCGCATCGGCCGGGCGCTGATCGAGGCCAAACAGGCGGGCAGCGATCCGTTCGCCGCCATCGAGGCGGTCATGTCGTGGGACGCCTTCACGGAGAGCGTCACCGAGGCGCAGCGGCTCGCGCAGCCCGAGGACTTCGATTTCCTGCACCGCATCGGCGAGCACCACGCCACGCTGCGCCGCTACGCGCCGGAATTCCTCGACGTGCTCAAGCTGCGAGCCGCGCCTGCCGCCAAGGATATGCTCGACGCCATCGAGGTGCTGCGCGGCATGAACCGCGACAACGCCCGCAAGGTGCCCGCCGATGCGCCGACCGACTTCATCAAGCCGCGCTGGCAGAAGCTGGTGATGACCGACACCGGCATCGACCGGCGCTACTACGAGTTGTGCGCGCTGTCGGAGCTGAAGAACGCGCTGCGCTCCGGCGACATCTGGGTACAAGGCTCGCGCCAGTTCAAGGACTTCGAGGACTACCTGGTGCCGCCCGCGAAATTCGTCAGCCTCAAGCAGGCCAGCGAATTGCCGCTGGCCGTGGCCACCGACTGCGATCAGTACCTGCGTGACAGGCTGACACTGTTGGAAACGCAGCTCGCCACGGTCAACCGCATCGCGCTGGCCAACGAACTGCCGGACGCCATCATCACGGAGTCGGGTCTAAAGATCACGCCGCTCGATGCGGCCGTGCCCGACACCGCGCAGGCGCTGATCGACCAGACGGCGATGATCCTGCCGCACGTCAAGATCACCGAACTGCTCTTGGAGGTGGACCAATGGACGGGCTTTACCCGTCACTTCACCCACCTCAAGTCGGGCGATCTGGCCAAGGACAAGAACCTGCTGCTGAGCACGATCCTGGCCGACGCAATCAACCTCGGCCTGACCAAGATGGCGGAATCCTGCCCCGGAACGACCTACGCCAAGCTGGCCTGGTTGCAAGCCTGGCACATCCGCGACGAAACCTACGGGGCGGCGCTGGCCGAGCTGGTCAACGCGCAGTTCCGTCACCCCTTCGCCGAGCATTGGGGCGACGGCACCACCTCGTCGTCAGACGGCCAGAACTTCCGCACCGGCAGCAAGGCCGAGAGTACCGGCCACATCAACCCGAAATACGGCAGCAGTCCAGGGCGGACGTTCTACACCCACATCTCCGACCAGTACGCACCGTTCCACACCAAGGTCGTCAACGTCGGTGTGCGCGACTCGACCTACGTGCTCGACGGCCTGCTGTACCACGAATCCGACCTGCGCATCGAGGAGCACTACACTGATACGGCGGGCTTCACCGATCACGTCTTCGCGCTGATGCACCTGCTGGGCTTTCGCTTCGCGCCACGCATCCGCGACCTGGGCGACACCAAGCTCTACATCCCGAAGGGCGATGCTGCCTTTGAGGCACTGAAGCCCATGATCGGCGGCACGCTCAACATCAAGAACGTCCGTGCCCATTGGGACGAAATCCTGCGGCTGGCCACTTCGATAAAGCAGGGTACTGTGACGGCTTCGCTGATGCTCAGGAAGCTCGGCAGCTACCCGCGCCAGAACGGCCTGGCCGTGGCCCTGCGCGAGCTGGGGCGCATCGAGCGCACGCTGTTCATTCTGGACTGGCTGCAAAGCGTCGAGCTGCGCCGCCGCGTGCATGCCGGGCTGAACAAGGGCGAAGCCCGCAACGCGCTGGCCCGCGCCGTGTTCTTCAACCGGCTGGGCGAAATCCGCGATCGCAGTTTCGAGCAGCAACGCTACCGGGCCAGCGGCCTCAACCTGGTGACGGCGGCCATCGTGTTGTGGAACACGGTCTATCTGGAGCGGGCGGCGAACGCCCTGCGTAGCCACGGCCAAGTCATCGATGACAGCCTGTTGCAGTGCCTGTCGCCGCTGGGCTGGGAGCACATCAACCTGACCGGCGATTACCTCTGGCGCAGCAGCGCCAAGATCGGCGCGGGCAAGTTCAGGCCGCTACGACCGCTGCAACCGGCTTAGCGTACGATTTTTTCCGTTTTCTGAGGCGACCCCTCTAAGGCAGGGGTCGTCTCAGAAAACGGAAAATAAATCACGTCCGGTTTGACCGTCTAATGATCGTTTGGCGAAAACTTCAAGTAAGGCTTTTTTGCATTACACTGCAAAGCATCAACCTTGAATTGTGAGGGCGCACCACTATGACCACATTGACCGTTACCGCACGGGGACAAGTGACGTTCCGGAAGGAGGTACTGCAACACCTCGGCATCAAGCCAGGCGACAAGATCGAGCTGGACTTGCTGCCAGACGGTCGGGGCATGCTCAAGGCGGCACGGCCCGCAGGGACGATAGCCGGCTTTGTCGGCCTGCTCGCGGGCAGGACACAGAAAGTTGCCACCATCGAAGAAATCAACGAGGCGGCGGCGCAAGGCTGGGCAGGTAAGCAATGAAGGTCGCAGTCGATACCAACGTCCTTGTACGTGCGGTTGTGCGTGACGATCCCGTACAAGCGGACGTTGCCGCCGCAGTCTTGACCGACGCCGAATTGATCGCGGTCGCGTTGCCGTGCCTATGCGAATTTGTTTGGGTGCTGCTGCGTGTCTACGGCTTCCAGCAATCCGACGCGGCCAGCGCGATCCGGGCACTACTGGCCGCCGCGAATGTGGAAGTGAACCGGCCTGCTGTCGAGGCCGGCTTGCTGATGCTTGACGCGGGCGGCGACTTTGCCGATGGCGTCATTGCCTACGAAGGCAACTGGCTTGGCGGGGACACCTTCGTCTCCTTCGATAAGAAGGCGGTGGCACTTCTCACGGCGCAAGGGCAATCAACGCGCCTTTTGTGACGGACCGGCTTTGTCGCGCCGTGCACAGGAGTTCCGAGCAATTTCGATCTTTCGCGGCGGTGCGTGCAGTGGACGCCTGACCGTTTTCTGTCAGAAGCCCGCTGCACGCGAGGCGGCCAGCCCAGTGAACTGGTGCAGCCGCATTCTCCTCCCTCTGACCGGGGCGCTCCACGAGAGAAAAAGTTGGGACGTCCCAACTTTTTCGGGTTGAAGGAAGAGACCTCCCCCCGTTACTCCTTCTTGGTTACAGCGTCGTTCGCGCGCATCGCCGTATCCGCCAGCGCTTTCACCAGATCGGTGTTCTGCGTATTCACTCGCGCGAGCTCGGTATTGAGGTCATCCGCACGCTTCTCGATCTCCGTGATCCGGGCTTCGGCGGTCGTAGCTCGCTCTTCAGCCTTGGATACCTGGCGCAGCGCCTTCTCGTGCTCGCTCTCGAGCTTTGTGTTTGCCTCTTCGAGCTCGGCAACCTTTTGCTGCAGAGCCTCAAGCTCGGCCGATACCTGGTCGGCGAGCTCCGCCGCCTCCTGCCGCTCTGCCTCAAGCTGGACACGGGCCGCATCGAGCGCCTCACGCTCGGACGCCAAACGGCCGTTCGCGAGTTCGAGCGCAAGCGCCCAGACCTCAGCACCGAACTCGGCGAGTCGTTCGGCAACGGCCTCCGGGGCCGGCTGACGGAGCGGGGTTTCCTTCTCGGCCTTCCGCGCCTTCCACTCGTTCATCGCCTCGGAGATCGTGGTGAAGCTCCCGCCTCCCAACACCTTGCGCACGGCGGCAAGGGTCGGATTCTGGCCGGCGGCGTCGAGCTCGTCGGCAATAGTGAAGATCTGCTCCTTGCTGATTGCCATAATGGTGCTCCTTTTTGGTTATGTTGTAGGTTGCTACAACATACAACAATAGCAAGCGCCCTCTTGACGCGTTCTCGTGGGGTTGTAGGGTGAAGGATGGGAAAGACACCGCCGGGCATCGCCGCAGCACCGCTGCCGCAGCGGTACCCGGAACTGTCTCCGGGCTTCGCAAGGAGCTTGCGATGCTCTTTTCCTTCTATGAGGAGCTTCGGGCGCTCACCGACGTCGAGCTCCTGGAGCATTTCTTCGGCCCCGAGGCCTTCGCCCTCCTCAATCGGCACGGAAGCCGGAGCGGACGGCCGAGTCCAAGGAGCAGGCCGTCAAGCGAGCCGACGAGGTCGGCAGCATCGGCCGTGTGGCCGAGGCCTACGGGATGGCGTCTATGGGCTCAACCTGACGCGCCAACCCTTGGCGTGCGTTGTTGTCCGAGTTCTGAGACGGCCCAAAACACACGAATGCCGAAAACCGTGGTCGTCCGCGGTTCAGTGACCATCCTTTTCGGGCTCCAGCCAGTTCTCAACCGCTACGCCGGGATACCTGACAAAGTCCTTGGTGTTGTTGGTCACGACCGTCACGCCGATGGAGACCGCGTGAGCGGCGATCAGCTTGTCGAGCGCATCCTTCTTGTTCTCGCGGGTTGCAAGCCGGATCGGTCCGTACGCTACTCCCGCCGCTGCATCGAACGCAACGACGGGAATATCCTCAATAAGCGCTGCCAGATTGGCCTTTTCCCGCTCTGGATCCGCACACACAGCTACGCCGTACTCCAGTTCGGCGTAGGTGATCGCTGACATGACCACGTCACCGACGTAGCACTGTGCGAAGCGCCGGGCGACCGCCTCGGGCTGGTTTTTCATCAGGTAGATGCACATGTTCGTGTCGAGCATGTAGCGCGCCATCACAGTGCGTCCCTTTCATTTTGCTCCTGGTCGCCACGACCTTGTTCCATGAACTCCGGGGCGAATTTGGCGAATTTCGAGAGCACCCCCGAAAGCGATCGACGCGCCGGACGGATGCGGATCTCGTCACCTTCCCGTTCGATCTCAAGCTCGATGTCCGTTCTGTCGTAAGCCAGGTCGGCGGGGATGCGGACGGCTTGTGAGTTGCCGTTCTTGAACGCGCGTGTCGTGTGCATCTCTAACTCCGAAATGAATGTACCGTGGATGTACATTAGATCAGCGCTGGGATAATGTACATACGCGGATTTACACTATTGAGTGTTCTCGACGACGCCTTTCTCCCTGCCACGGGCGACGTGGCAGAAATCCGGGTCGAATAGATGGTGCGAGGTCATCGCCGCAAAGCGCGGATTCCGGAACGAAACCGGCGCCGGCTGAGCCAAAGCACCTCGCGCCCCTGACTTGCGTGGCCCCGGCCGACGACGAGGAGATCTACCCCCGATGACCAGCCGACACGATGCCGACACCCGCCGCCTGGGCCGAACGATGGGCTTGCTTGCCACCGTGGCTTTTCTGGCGCTGGGCTGGGTCAGTTTCCACGGCGTGCTCGAGCGGCGCGATCACCCCAACCGGAACCTGGTGGTCGATCCCGGCGCCACGGAGCTGGTGCTCAGGCGCGATCGTGCCGGGCATTACCGCTTTCCGGGCCTGATCAATGGCCGGCCAGTGCGTTTCCTGCTCGACACCGGCGCCACGCACGTCGCGGTGCCCGCGCACCTCGTTGAAGCGCTGCAGTTGGTGCCCGGTGCCCGCGGCACAGCGATGACCGCAAACGGCCCAGTCGCCGTGCGCGAAACCTCAATCGCCGAACTTGCCTTTGGTACGTTCCGGCTGACGGGCGTCCGCGGCCACCTGAACCCCGGCATGAAGGATGACGAAGTGCTGCTGGGGATGAGTGTCCTGAAGCATCTGGATTTCGCCCAGCGCGGCGACGTACTGGTGCTGCGCCCTGCGCGGCCTGCCGCTGACACGCGGGGCGGGCGGACCTGAATGGGCCGCTGATCGCGCGAGAAGGCGTAAGGCCAGGCGCAGTGCCTGCCTGGTCGAACCCCTGATCCGCTGGCACGCCGACGGGCGCGCCCTGGCCACGCCAGCGTGCGCTACTGGCCGATCTCGCCTGTCGGCGCGATGGCGGGGGCCTGCATGGAAAGGCTCGGGCTCCCGGCGCTCGACAAGCGCACTTGCGCGGTGGGCAAGCGAGCCGGAACGTTCCGTCAGGTGGCCTCGGCGGATGCGTCGGAGGACGGGGTGGCCGGAGCGGCGTCGATGTCCGAGGCCACGATGGCTGGGGCGATCTCTGCAGGCGCTGGCGTATGACGTCGGGACTTCTTCAGCGCGCCGGTGTGCTCGAGCGCCGACAAGGCGCCGCCGTTGGCGAGCCACGCCACCACCCAACCGGGCTTGCGGCCGCGGCCGGACCAGCCTTGCGCGGGATTGTCCGGGTTCCGGTACTTGAAGGGCAACGGCGCCTTCTGATTCGGCGTCGGGGCCGCTTCAGCGCGCCGGCGTGCGCCCCGGGCCTGGGCGGGCGCGTCGACGGTGGTTCCGCCGAGCAGGTCTTCAAGGGTGACGCCTTCCTGTTCGGCGAGCTTGCGCATCCGCTTGAGGAGGTCGGCCTTCGTAGCTGAAGCGCGCTTGTCGATTTCCTTCGAAATCCGCACGTGAAGCTGCCTGAGTTGCGGGAGGGTGAGTTCGTCGAAGTCTTTCATTCGGGTGGCCGGGGGCGTGGTATGACGAAAGTGGAACATGATGCCACGCAGAGTGACCCAGGGGCACGCGGGGAAGACACGGGTGGCGCTTTGCGTGTCGGTCCCGCCCCCCACGGCTGCCGCGGGGTTTGCCTCCGATCGTGTCCCGGGAATGGTGTAAGAAGCGTCAGCAGAAGCGCCCGGCGGGTCATCGTCTCCGGTGATGCAGGCGCGCATGTCAGGCAGCGAGCGCAGGCAGGTGCACGCGGGTGGCACCAACGTCGTCGTGTATGTGAGCCAGCTCAAGGACGGCAATGCCGTCAACGTCAACGACCCTGACGGGCGGTTGACACACGATGAATCCAGTTGGACGCGCTGATCGGGCGCCTCTCCTGATGATGGGCGGGCTGGCCGAGACAACGCGACACGATCAGCCCGGCTGTGTGGCAATGGCCATGCATCCACGCCGTGTGGCGAATCAGGGGCAACACCTCTTCGCTGTTCGACCGAGGGGCGACGTTTTCGTGTAGGTCCGGTGCAACCTCGTCGCCGGCCACCCTTCCCGCCCGCGCTCCAGGACGGTCAGGAACGCCACGCAGCCGAATACCCGCCCGCGGGGCTTACCGATGATTTCGCGGACAACGCCCAAAGGCTTGATGTCTTGTTGACCGGGCGCGCGAAGCCCCGCCTTCTCCTGCGCCTGGGAGGCGTCGAGGAACCGATGAGTCTGGCGCCCCTCGAGGATGCAAGGGATTCTGCCCAAGGACCGAGCAGTCCTTGAGCCCCTGAAAAATCAGCCCGCTGGCGCCCTCACCCCAGGACTTATCCACAGTTTTTGTGGATAACCTCTCCTCGAGTCGAGGCTCGGTTGCATGGCGATCACGACGAAGGCGTGTCCGTGGTTCGCAGCGGGCACGCGAAGGCGACACCACGGGCCTCGGGCCCGACCTCAGGACGGATGTCATCGGCCATCTGGGATCCTGTTCAGCACCTCGAGGCGGCTTGATGCACGCGCGGGCGGCGTCAGGTGGGGGGATCGGCTGTGCGACAATCTGGCCTCCGTTTCAGCGATCAGACCCGCCCCGAATGACTACGCACCAAGCCCCGGAAATCTTCCAGATCCCGCTCGACGACCTCGATCCGGCAGGCCTGCCCCCGCGCGGCACGCCAGAATTCGAGCAGGCGGTGATCGGGCGCTATGCGCTCGACTGCCCGGCGAGCTGGCGGATCGAGGTGGTGAGCCTGGCGCTCGAGACGCGCCACGGCGTGTGGGTCGCCCAGGTGCCGATCAAGCCGAAAGGCATCAGCAAGAAGAAGCGCACGATCGGGGTGCCGGAGTTCCGGCATTACACCGAGGTGTAGGGCCGGTTCACGGATCTGCTGCCGGTGAAGGAAGGCAAGGGCGGGCCTTCCGGGACGCTGCACTAGGTTTCATTCCTGGTCGCGGATCGGCACGGCCCACCATTCCTGCGCGTGCTGCGCGATGGCCTCGAGGTTGCGGCTGTCGATCTGGAACCCGCGCAGCAGCAGCCCGCGCGGGGTCATGCGCAGCACCTGGACGTCGAAGAGTGGCGGCAGCAGTGGGCGCTTGGCCGCCGAGCCCCACTGTTCCCAGAGTTGCGCGGCGCGCAGCGGGCGCTTCTCGGCGGTGCCGATCGGGATGTCGCCTATGCTGAGGGTGCCGGTGATGCCGGGGTCGGCCAGGCACGTGTCGCGCGGGCGGCGTATTCCTTCGGCCATCAGTTGGACGACTCTAACGTACATGGAAAGACTGTAAAAAAATACAGTCTATTTTCGCTCATTGTGTCGGGCTTGGGGCGCTGCTCGAGCCCGTCGGCAGGAGGCTTCAGCAATGTGCGGTCGTTACGCGCTCTACGGTCCGGTCTCGCGCCTGCGCGAACGCTTCGAGGCCGATCCCGAAGGCTTCGAGTTCGAGCCGCGTTACAACGCGGCGCCGATGCAGTGGCTGCCGGTGGTGCGCCAGCGCCCGAGCGGCGAGCGGGTGATCCATTTGTTGCGCTGGGGGCTGGTGCCGTCGTGGGCGAAGGATGAGGCGATCGCGATCAAGCTGATCAACGCGCGCGGCGAGTCGGTTGCCGAGAAGCCGTCCTTTCGGGCGGCGTTTCGCCGCCGCCGCTGCATCGTGCCGGCCAACGGCTTCTACGAGTGGCAGCAGATCGCCGGCGAAAAGCAGCCGTTCTACATCCACCCGGTCGAGGGCGAGTTCTTCGGGCTGGCAGGGCTGTGGGAGCGCTGGACGCGCCCGGCCGACGGCGAGGAGCTCGACACGTTCACGATCGTCACCACCGAGGCCAATGCGGCGATGCGGCCGCTGCACGATCGGATGCCGGTGATCCTGGCGCCGGGGGATTACGCGGCGTGGTTGAGCGGGGCCACGCCGGCCGACCAGGTGCAGGGGCTAATGAGGCCGTGTCCGGAGGCAGGGCTCGCGGCGTATCCGGTTTCGCGGGCGGTGGGGAGCGTGCGGAACGACTCGCCGACGCTGATCCAGGCGATCTGAGCGGTTTTCCGGGCCTCGTCCACCCATCTCTCCCCGCTTCGAACGCCAGTTTGCGGCACGACGTCCGATTGCTCGGGCGAAAACCCCCTCTTTTCTGCGGATTCTCGCCGCGGCGCGGCGCCGGATCGCCGCTGGTCGAGAGCTTTATTTAATTAGTTTGTTTGTTTAGTACTTTGTTTAGTTTATAGTCTAGCCCCTGTTGAGGAGATCCCGCCATGCGTCCAGCCGAATACACCCCCGAGGAGATCGTCGCCGCCGGCGAGTCCATCCAGGCTGCCGGCCGCAACGTCACCGGCTTCGCCCTCCGGCAGAGGGTGGGGGGCGGCAACCCGTCGCGCCTGCGCCAGGTGTGGGAAGAGCATCTGGCGAGCAAGCAGGTCGCACAGGCGGAGCCCGTCGCCGAGTTGCCGGTCGAAGTCGCCGAGACGGTCGCTCAGGTCACCAGGGCGCTGACCGAGCGGATCGCCGCGCTGGCAGTCGAGCTCAATGACAAGGCTGTGAAGGCGGCCGAGCGCCGGGTGGCGGAGATCGTTCGTGCCGCTGGCGAGCAGCGCGAACAGGCCGAGCGCGAACTCGCGGACGCAGCGCAAACGGTCGACGACCTCGAGGACCGGCTCGAAGCCTCCAGAGCCGAGCGCGAGGCGCTACAGCAGCGCTTCGACCAGGTGTCAGCCGAGTCCCAGCGGCACAAGGTCGAGCTCGCCCAGTTGCGCGAGCGTCTGACCGCGGCGGAGAGGGCGGCGCAGACCGAGGCGGAACAGCACGCCGAGGCGTTGAAGGTGGCCGGCGCCCAGCTCGACGAGGTTCGGCAGGAACTCAGGCAGGCGGTAGTGGCCGTCGAGGGCCTGCGCGCCGAACTGGTGACGGTGAAGGCGACGGCCGAGGCCGCGGAGAAATCACACCAAGAGCACCGAAAGGACGCGGCCCGGGAAGCGCAGCGCTGCGCGGACAAGGTGGTCGCGGTGGAGAAGGCGCGCGACGAGCAGGCGAAAGTCGCTGTGGCCGCTCGGGAGCACACCGCCCGGCTCGCCGGCCAGCTCGAGGCGCTACAGGCGCAGAACGCGGCGCTGCTCGAGGCGATGGGCGCCCGGGGCGCGGGCGGTGCGTGATCCGGGGCGATTCCTGCAGTGGGGCTTCAGGGATGTCAGGTGATGATCGATGCCGCTGCAGCGCTGCAGCGCTGCGGTGCAGAGGGCGTTGCCGCGGCAAGCCGCTTCTGGGCTGCGCTCGAGACCCGGTCATCCTGGCGGCCCGATCGGCGGGTGGTGGTAGGCACCGGGCCATGCAAGCGCCGCACGGGCATGGCATGCTTTCGCACCGCAACTTTTCCGAAAAGGCGCGCGGGCGAGCCTTTCGACGCAGGCATCGTGTGATGGAAGACGCAACGCTTCACTGAGCGACACCATGGGCTACGCCGTCATCGGCGACGTGGACGGGCAGGCCGACAAGGTCGACGCCCTGCTGGCCAGGCTCGGCTATCGGCACACCGTCGACGGCTGGCGTCATCCGGGGCGCATCGCGGTCTTCGTCGGCGCACGCGGCGTGCGTCGATTGGTCGGCCAGCAACGGGGCCCGCTGGTCGCGTACCGCTGAGACGGCGAGTCCGTGCTGACCGACAGGCATTTGGTGAGCGTATGAAGGAAAAGGGTAAGCGTCCGACGATCGCCGTCTTGCCAGTTGTTCAGCAGTCCGGGTTGATCTCGTCGGTGAACTCGCCCTCATTCCATGCGCGGGCGATGGCGGCATCGAGGCGGGTCAGCAGCTGGTAGAGGGATTCACCATCGCGGCGCTGTAGCATCGCCAGGCAGTCGCTCTCGTCATTTGCCACGGCGGCACACTCCACCGGACCGAACGCGCCGAGCGAGATCTGGCCACCATTCGAGATCAGCCACTCCACGCTCTTGAGCGCTGCCAGCGGATCGGCGGCGGGATGCTTCATCAAGCGGCCTTCTGTTTGGGAGTCGCTGCCTTGAGTTCGACCTTCCACGGCAGCAGCTCATCGACGCGGTTCACCGGATACTCCGCGATGCAGGCGATTACGTGACGCAGGTAGGCCTCGGGATCGAGGCCGTTGAGCTTAGCCGTGCCGATCAGGCTGTAGATTGCCGCCGCACGCTCGCCTCCCGCGTCAGAACCCGCGAAGAGGAAATTCTTCCGCCCCAGGGCGACCGTGCGCAGCGCCCGTTCTGCGGCGTTGTTGTCGATCTCGATGCGCCCGTCGGTGCTGTAGCGCACGAGCGCCTCCCAGCGGGCGAGCGCATAGCGGATCGCCTCGGCCAGTGCCGATTTCTGCGAGAGTTGCTTGAGGGTGGCGTCGAACCAGGCGCGTAGCGCAACGAGCACAGGGCCGGCGCGCGCCTGCCGTTCCGCCCGGCGCAGTTCGGGCGGTTTGCCCCGAATCAACTCTTCCACCGTGTACAGCATGCCGATCTGCTTGAGCGCCTCAGCCGCCAGGGGGGAGGCCTGCGCTTTGTGCAGGTCGTAGAACTTGCGCCGCACATGCGCCCAGCAGGCCGCCTCCTGGATGGCCCCGCCCAGATAGAGCGGCGCGAATCCGGCAAAGGCATCGGCCTGCAGCACGCCCTTGAAGGGCGCGAGGTGGCGTTGCGGGTGTTCGCCCCGGCGATTGGGCGAGTAGGCGAACCACACGGCCGGCGGCGTCGCGTCGCCTGCGGGGCGGTCGTCGCGCACGTAGGTCCACAACCGACCGGTCCGGGTCTGGCCCTCGCCCGGCGAGAGCACCGGCACCGGGGTGTCGTCGGCGTGCAGCTTGGTGGCCGAGAGCACATGCTGGCGCAGCACCTGGACCAACGGACGCAGCAGCGCATTGCATTGCCCCACCCAATCGGCCAGCGTCGAGCGCTCGAGCTCGACGCCCTCTCGGGCATAGATAGCGCTCTGGCGGTAGAGCGGCAGATGATCGCAATACTTGGCGACCAGCACATGGGCGAGCAGCCCGGCGCCCGCCAGCCCCCGGGCGATCGGTCGCGCGGGCGCGTCCGCTTGCACGATCGTGTCGCAGCGGCTGCAGGCGAACTTGGGGCGCACATGACGGATCACCCGGAAGCTCGCCGGCACGTACTCGAGCATCTCGCTGACGGTCTCGCCCAGTTTCTTGAGCGTGCCGCCGCAGGCTGGGCAGTCACACGCTGAAGGCAGGTGCTCCTCGATGTCGCGGGGCAGATGCTCGGGGAGCGGTTTGCGGGACGGGGGCGCCTCGCGCGTGTCGGCTGGCGTCGCGGGTTCGGCCGGGGTCTCGGCACACACTGTTTCGAGCTCTTCGAGCGAGAGTTCGAGCTGGCCGAGCATCTCGTTCATCTGCTCCGAGCTGCGGCCGAACTGCATGCGGCGCAGCTTGGCGATCACCAGCTTCAGGTGCTCGATCTCGGCCGCCTGTTCGCTCACCTTCGCCCGCAGGGCGATGACTTCGTCAGGGGCGGAAACAGACGCGTTCGGCATGGCGACATGATACCGAAGCATGCCGCCAAATGCCGCTAAAAGACGCTCATCTACCGCTAGGCGGCCCGATTCGGTGCCGTTCTGACCGTGCGCCGCCAGTCGATGCCTTCGAGCAGCATCGACAACTGCGCCGCTGTCAGCGCTACGCTCCCGTGCGTGACCTGCGGCCAGACGAATTTGCCGTGCTCGAGCCGCTTGGCGAACAGGCACAAGCCGTCGCCGTCCCACCACAGCACCTTGATCCGGTCTCCGCGTCGCCCCCGGAACACGAAGATCTGGCCGCTGAAGGGATCGGTCTGGAGTTGAGTCTGCACAAGTGCGGCGAGTCCATCGAAGCCGCGCCGCATGTCGGTGATGCCGGCCGCGATCCAGATCCGCGTCCCAGAGGGCGGGACGATCATCGCAGCAGCACCGCCAGCACCTGCGCGAGCACCTGGGCGTCAGGACGTCCCTCGACGGTCAGCCGTGCGCCCTTGCGCTCGATCGTCAGCCGACCGAACGCGACCGCCGGGGGATCGAGCCTCTCCGTTGCGTCCAAGCCGTCGGTGTCGGTGAGGACGATCGGTACGAACGCAGCCGCGTCCAAGCGACCTTCGTGGTAGGCCTTGCGCCACGCGAAAATCTGGTTGGCGTTGATGTCGTGCTGGCGCGCGAGTCGCGACACGGAGGCGCCCGGCTGCAGCGACTGCTCGACAACGGCGCGTTTGAACTCGATCGTGTGGCGGCGGTACGGCCCGCGCGGGCCACGCTGCGGGCGTTGATCCAAGTTTGTGTCCATGAAATCCATTGTGGGCACAAAGTTGGGTGCCCCCTCCAAGGGGGTGATCGTCAGCGACGGCTACGCCGAAGGAAAGACGGCATTGGGCGGACGCTTACGGAAAAGGCCGCGCCCGTGCGGACGAGCCGCAGCGATCCGCTTCACATTGACGAGGTGATCGCCGGTGAGCAATGCGGCCGCATTGGGATCACGTTTTGCCCGGGCAAGACCGGCCCCAGCCTGTACGACTTCCGCTGGGAGCGGGATCTCGCGGTCGACCTGGGTGTGATCGTCGCGTGGGGCGCGCGCGCGGTGGTGACCCTTCTCGAGGAGCATGAACTCGCGCTGCTCGGCGTGCCCGAGCTCGGCGCCCAGATCCGTGCTCGCGGCCTCGATTGGCACCACCTGCCGATCCCGGACGTTCAGCCGCCCGGCGCGCGATTCGAGGCGGGCTGGCAGACGAGCGGTCCGGTGCTGTGCAATGCGTTGCTCGCCGGGCACCGGGTGCTGGTGCACTGCCGGGGCGGACTCGGGCGTGCGGGGACGGTCGCGGCCCGTCTCCTGGTCGAACTGGGAATGCCGGCGGTCGAAGCGATCGGGCGCGTCCGGTCGGCGCGACCCGGGGCGATCGAGACTGCTGAACAGGAACAATATGTCCTGAACCTGTCGCGCCGACGCGGCGCTGGGTCGTGACAAGGTGACGCCGATGGATTGGTTCGAACGCCTGATGGGGTTTCGCGAAGACGTCTATGTGTAGCGGCTTGCACTCGTAGCGCTCCCGGCTCGCAATCCAGGCCCGTTTCCTGCTCAGATTTTCTGCAACTGACCAGACCGCCAGGCTCACATTCCTTGCAACCCGGCTAGCAATCCGTCCGCCGAGCTCGCAATCCAGCGCCGCCGGCTCACGCTTTCTGCAACTGACCAGACTTGCTTTTTCTGCACAGGGGGTAGACCCAACACTCGTGTCATCAGCCGCTATTTCTATCGCGGGTCAGCGGTCGCCGCAGACCGGACAGCTGGCTCGGCTACAAACCGGTCGCGAACGACAGGTGACAGGAACGAAGCTCAGGGCGTGACCCGGCCACGCCCCGCCGTTTGGCCCGCAGATAGAGCTGCCGCTCGAACGGCCGCGCACTTGGGCTGCTGCCATTCGGTCAGTCCCCTGTCCGTTTTGTCCAAAGTACAGTAAGAAGGACGGGCTCGAAGCCGCGTTGTCGCTGAGGGTGGCGCCCAGCCGTTGGACAAAATGGTTCATTTTGTCTAATCACGCCGCGCCATGCCCCTAAACGACCCCGCATGGTCATGGCCCGACGACGCGGTGTTCCATAATGGCTCTATGCCGTTTCCCGCGAAGCTTAAGCCCGTGTTTCGTTTTAAATACTCTTCGAAGATGGCATATGTCGAAGAAATCCTCGCTATATCGACGTTGGTGGTGAGAACAGAAGCGGCCCGCGAACCTCAAGTTCTTTCGCCCCCTGCTCGATTCTCGGCACCGAAAAACCTTCTTCCGCCAGCTAAACCGCCTAGGGCCAGCAATCCCAAGGCCAGCGAAGACGGTTCAGGAACCGTATTCACGGCATTGGGGTCGGTCAGGCTGAGGTAATCAAGGTCGCCACCTATTTCCGCGTTGTCGAAAAGAACGGCAAGCGGATTGAGGTACTGAAATAGCAGTCCGAATCTTGCTAGTTCGAATTGGCTCAGATCAATCCCGGCAGTCGGTAATTGATCGCTGCTGAAGACCGTGCCTTCGTTGTCCTGCAACTGCAAGTGAAACCCCGTCGGCGTATAGCCATTCACACTCGTGCCAGTGGCAACTTCCGAATTCCACGATACAGAGTCGAGTCCTCCTAGATCGTTGCCTACCGCTACGCCGCCCGTGCCGCCAATACTTGCCTTGGTAAAGGTCATGCCGTTTATGGCAACGGTAAAGGCGGGTCCAGGCCCGAAGACGCCGCGCTGCGGGTTGGGATCGATGTCGACGGCGGTCGACTCGACGGTCAAGGATCCGTGGAAGCTGTTGCCGACATCGAAGGTCGGGCTCAGGAGTGGATCGGCGAAGTTCAAGGTGCCGCCAAAGTAGTACGTCACCTGACTGGCATGAGATGTGAACGGGAGGGCTATCGCCAGCGTCAGGACAAGGCCAAAACGATTGAAATTCAGCATGAGCGTCTCCTCTATCGAGCGATCCGGACGTAGGTTGAGCTGGTGTCGATATACGTACCGACGACTTTTTCATCGCTCTCCACGAACGAAACCAGCGCAGCGGCATGACTACCAATGGGCAGCGCGAGGCCCGCCGTGGCCAGTGAGGGCAGAATCCTCTCCGTCATCGTCTCTCTCCTTGTTGTTGTTGGAGTTCGCAGTTCCACTGCGCATAGATTTCAGCAAGCAATGAGAGTGCCAAATCAAAAGAGATATTTAAAAACAATGAAATAGTTACGAACGAGCTATTGCGGCGTCGGGTAGTGTAAAGCGAGCCGACATCGATACGAGCGCACCCCTGGTCGCGAACGGCCAGCTCACTTGGGCAAGAGCCACCCAGCCTTCGCCTCAGCGACCGGCGGGCCAGGGGTCGGATCCAGCCGTTCCTTCCCCGCGGGACCTTCGAGGCCTTCGGCCGCACCGCGCGCGACATTGGACAGTCGACGCCGTTTCGTCCAATGACACCGATCAGCCGCAGATGTGTCACACGGTGTGACACCGCCCATTTTCAGCCTGCGGTCGCGCGCATCGGCAGCATGCCTCGGCACCCCGGATAGCTGACACAGCCCCAGAAACGACCACGCTTGCTGTCGCGTGCCCTCATCTTGAGGCCGCAACTGGGACAGGTAGGGGTCGTCCAATCGCCCGTGGTGGCGAACTCGAGCAACGCCTGGCGTTGCGACTCGGGCAAGCGCTCGAGCATCGCGAGAAACAATCGGCCGTCGAGCAAGGTGATGCGGTTCTCCAGCGCGAACGCCTTGGCGTCGTCGGTGAACCCGTTGGGTGCCATGAAGAAGGCTTTCTCGACCTTCTCGTGCGCCATCACCCCCCGCAGCTCTCGCACCGGCTTCACGCCCACGGCCTGATTCCACGCCTTGCACTGCACGACCGCCGTGCAGCGCTGGGGATCGGCGTCGTCCTGAAAGAGGCGGATGTCGATGCCACCGTCCGCCCCCAGACGGGTGGTCTCAGCACGAATGCCTTTTACCCGGTAGAACTCGCAGCACAGATCCTCGAAGCGCTTCCACTCGATGCGATCGATGACCTCTCTTGACCACGCAGTCGGTCGTGCCGAGGGCGTATCCGCAGGAGACGGCTGCCGCGTCCCGGACAGCAGTTCCCTGTCGAGATCGGAGAGCGGCGCACTGGTGACTACTGTGGTGGGCTCACGCCACTCGACACGAGAGGGTATGGCGGTAGAGGGAGGCGCGGCGGTGCGTTGTTTCAGGAAACGGAACAGCGCGATGACGCCGAAGACGGCTGCCATCAACCATGCCAGCGGGCTCAACATCAGTACGAGGCCACCGAGTACCCGGCTTCCTCCGAACAGGGCCGGAATGATGACAGTCGCCGCCAAGGCGCAAACGGCAGCCATCCCCGCTGCAACTTTCCAATCCGATGTGGCGGCAATCTCGATCAGGCCAGGCTCGCGCCTGGATCTTCGGTAACGACGACTCATTGTTCCTCGACCATCCTTATTCCATCTGAAGTGCTTCGCCTGCCCGCTCGCTCGACAGCGCCTTCATCATGACATCAGCACGGAATATCCGCCGTGAATTCCTAACAGGTTGTTGATTTAGCCAGATCCGAGCACTGGCAAGGCTTTCCCGGACGTTACAATACGATCTGCATTACCACTCCAATTGTTCCGATGCGCGGCACTGACCATAAACAAAGCCCCCTGTTCAGCTACGTCAATCTCGAGGATCGAATTCCCCGAGACCACCCGCTGCGTCGCGTGAAAGTGCTCGCCGATCTGGTTTTGCGTTCGATGTCTGCGCATTTTGATGCGCTCTATGCCGAAGGCGGACGCCCCTCGATTGCGCCGGAACGATTGCTGCGGGCCTCGCTGCTGCAATGTCTGTTTTCGATCCGCTCGGAACGGGCGCTGGTCGAACATATCGACTTCAACATGATGTACCGCTGGTTCGTCGGGCTGACGCTGGACGAGGCGATCTGGGATCACTCGACGTTCTCGGCCAACCGCGAGCGCCTGCTCAAGGAGAGCGTGATGCGCGAGTTCTTCGGCGGCGTGGTGGCGATTGCCGAATGGGTCGAGCTGGTGTCCGATGAGCATTTCAGCGTCGACGGCTCGTTGCTGCGGGCGTGGGCCTCGCACAAGAGCATGGCCGCGCGCGACGGCTCGGATGAGCCACCCGGACCCGGTGAGGGGCGCAACCCCGAGGTCGATTTCCGGGGCAAGAAACGCTCGAACGCAACGCACGTTTCGCGCACCGACCCTGATTCGCGGCTCGCGAGCAAGGGCGGCGGTATGGCGTTTCTGAGCTACACCACGCATGCACTGGCCGAGAACCGGCACGGGCTGATCGTCGATGTGCACACGACTCCAGCCACCGGGACCGCCGAACGTGAGGTCGCGCTGGTCATGGTCAAGCGCAGCGTCAAGCCGGCGAGCGGGAGCCGCAAACCCACCGTCGCTGCAGATCGGGGTTACGACACTGCCGAATTCGTGAGCACCCTGACGGCACTGGGGATTACCCCGCACGTAGCGGCCAAGACCCAAAGCAGCTCCGTGCCCGAGCACATCAAGGCCACCGAAGGCTACGCGGTCAGTCTGCGTCGTCGAAAGATGATCGAGGAAGCCTTCGGCTGGGTGAAGGACATCGGCACGCTGCGCCGTTTGATGGCACGCGGCCTGGACAAGATTCGCGCGCATGCGCTGCTCAATTTCGCCGCGTACAACCTGACGCGATTGGGCAATTTGTTGGCGTCGTAATTCGTTGGCGCTCGCGCGCCATTCGAAGTGCGGCATGGGATAGGAAACAACGTCTTTGCAGCGACGGGAGCGCTGCTGAATTGCGGTAGCGGAATCGGCTCGAAAAACGGCTGGAAAGTGCTTCATGCCAAACCACGCCCGGGTTCTTCAGCGTCGATTTTTCCCAGCCAAGCTGGAAACCGAAGGTGTCGGTTCAATTTTCAACACCCTGCTAGACGCCCGCAGGAAACGTCAAGCGTTCAATGACGGATCGAAGCGATGCAACAGCACGTATAAATTCGCATTGGCTGTCGTCGCGCATATCCTGCCGGTCGCACTCAGGGCCCTCCTTCCTGAGACGATCGGTGTCGACGTCGCGATCATCGTCCCCGGTTCCCCGTGGGCGATCTGATGGCACTATGCTTTCGTCGTGAGTTGGTGAGGTGCGCAAGGCAATGCCTGCACTCCGTGACTCAACTTTCGAAACGCTCATGATCGATGGGGGATGTCCATGAGTCGGCCCCGGGTCTTTCTATCTGCGGTCAGCGTGGAGCTGCGCAGCGCACGGCAGAGGGTGGCCCGCACGGTCCGCACGCTCGGCTACGACCCGGTATCGCAGGATGATTTTCCGACCGGCTATGGCGAGTTGCGCCAATGGCTGCGCGAGCAGATCGATGGCTGTGAGGGGATGATCCAGCTTGTGGGCGACGCGTATGGCGCTGAGCCGCCCGACGCTGATCCCGAGTTCGGTCGAGTTTCGTACACCCAGTTCGAGCTGCTTCATGCCCATAGAAAAGGGAAGAAGACCTGGGTCGTCCTCATCGGCGACCATTGCTCGCGCGACCATGCCACCTCGGAACTTGATCTTCCTGAGAATGCAGCAGGTCTCGAGCCAGCTGCCGTCCAGAACTGGCAGGCCGAACGGCGCAAGCTTCAGCAGGCCTATCTCGACTGGCTCGTTCGTGAGAACCACCTGCGCCACACGGCCACCGACGACACCGCGCTCGAGAACATCATCCTCAAGCTGCGCGACGAACTCGCTAAACTGCGTCGCACGGACGAGATCCGGCAGCACAGGCTGTGGAAGGCCGTCGTCGCCGTCTTGATTGGGCTGCTGATGCTGAGTGGGGGTGGCTGGTGGGCGACCCAACACCTGACGACCACCGTGCAACAAGCCGCCGTCGTGGATGCAGAGAAAATCCGCGCCCATCTGCTCACGACCATCGAAGAAACCCATCGCCAGGAGTTGGCCGAAGCCGAAACGGCCAGCGACTGGCGCGAACGGCAGAAGCGGCGCGAGGCAGCCGACGCTGCCCACGCCATGTGGCGGATGCGGGTCGATGAACTCGCCACTTCGTTTGCAGAAATCGAGGCGCGGGGCGATTCGACCAGTGTTTTCCGGGAACTGAGCCGAATCCTCGCCGAGCAAGGCGTCGATGAGGCGATCGCCTACATGGCGGCACAGAAGACATCCATCCTTCAGTCGGTGCGCACTCGTGCCGCAGCCGTCCGTGAGCGTAACCGCAGCGAACTTGAGCCGCTACTGCGCACCGCCGAACTGTATGGAACGAAAGGGGCGTATGTCGAAAGCAGGGCACTGTATGCCGAGATCCTCGATGTCGAGCCGGACTGGCCTCAAGCGCTGCACGCAGCATTCTGGTTTCACATCGAACAGGGCAATCGGGCGCACATCTACTCTTCGATAGCCGATGCCCAGCGGGAATACGTGGCGGGCGATTCTCTAGTACGACGTTTGACCGAGTTAGAGCCGGCCAACACCGAGTGGCAACGCGACCAGTTGGTGAGCCACAACAAGATCGGCGACGTGCTGGTGGCGCAGGGCGACGGTGAGGGGGCGCTGGTGGCGTATCGCGAGGGTCTGGAAATCGCCAGGACGCTGACAGGGCGAGATCCGGGCAACACCCAATGGCAACGCGACCTGTCGTTGAGTCATGACAGGGTCGGCGATGTGCTTGCGGTGCAGGGCGACGGACTTGGGGCTTTGACTGCGTATCGTAAGACCCAGACGATCGCGGAGGCGTTGGCTAGGCGCGACCCGGGCAATACGAAGTTGCAACGCGATGTGGCGGCAAGCTACACAAGCATCGGCGACGTGCTGGTAGCACAGGGCAACAGGGTGGAGGCGCTCGCGGCGTTCAGAAGGAGCCTGTTAATCGCCGAGACACTGGCCGAGAGTGAGCCGACCAACACGAGGAGGCAGCATGACGTGGCGGCCAACCACCAGAGAATCGGCGATGTGCTGTTAGCGCAAGGCGACAGAGCAAATGGTCTAGCAGCGTATCGCAAGGCACGAGCGATCGCCGAGAGGTTGGCTGAGCGGGATCCGACCAACACAGAGTGGAAGCACGCTCTTGCTGTTAGTTACCAGAGGATCGGCGACGTGCTAGTCGTACAAGGCGACAGCGGAGGTGCGCTGGCGGAGTACCGAAAGGCCTTGGCGATCGGCCAGGGGTTAATCGACCACGATTTGGCCAACACGAAGTGGCAGCAAGACGTTGCAGCTAGCCACGCACGCGTCGGCGACGTGCTGGTGGCGCAGGGTGACAAGGGAGATGCGCTGGCGTCGTACCGCATGGCCTTGGCGATCAGTGAGGCGCTGGCCAGACGCGACCCGGCGAACCTGGGGTGGCAGCACGCCTTGGCGATTAGCCACCAGAAGATCGGCGACGTGTTAGTTGCACAAGGCGACAGCGGAGGGGCGCTGGCGTCGTACCAAATGGCCTTGGTGATCGCTGAGGCGCAGGCCCGAGGTGAACCGGCAAACATGGAGTGGCATCGCGCCTTGGCAGCCAGTCACCAGAGAATCGGCGATGTACAGGTTATGCGGTGCGATAGGGCGGGGGCTCTGGCAGCGTTCCGCAAGAGCCTCGAAATCGCTGAGGCGCTCACCGGTGTCGATCCGGCCAACATGCAGTGGAAGCGTGACACGGCGGTCCTACACCAGAGGACCGGCGATGTGCTGATGGCTCAAGGCGACGGGGCGCAGGCGCTGGCGGCATTCCAAAAGAGTCTGGAGATCCACGAGGCGATAGCCACGCGGGATCCGGCCAACACACAGTGGCAGGTCGATGTTGCTGTAGCGTGCGGGAAGCTCAGCAACCATAAAGCGTTACCCGTTGCGGAGCGGCGTGAGCTTCTACTGCGGGGCCGCGAGATTCTGCAGGAACTCAACCGGGAGGGACGGCTGCATCCCAATCAGGACCATGTTGCAATGTTCGATGCCGCGCTGGCGACGCTGCCGTTGCCATAGCGGCGCCGGCTGCCCGATGTCGTTGCATGCTGATAGCTGTTATTGGACAGTCCGTGCCGTTGTGTCCAATGCGGACTGGTGCCACCGTTCCGCCAGCCGCCCGTACGCGGTTTGCACACAGGACAACGATGCGGCGCTCGCGCGGACAGGGCGTCCGTCTCCAGTCTCGCACTCCGCGCAGGTCGCTGCCGATCCGCGCGCACGCGGCGGCGTCCCACACCGGCACCGCCGTTTAAGCGTTTAAACTTTCTACCCAGTGCCTGCGGGTGAGGCGGCTTCTTCGCTCCCGAATCGCCCAGGTTGAGCACCCATGCTCGTACCCGTCGTCCGCCTGTCACCGCGGTCATCTACCCCCGGCGCACAGCTCAGGGCGCTGCAAAAAATGCAATCGCCTTAACGTGCTTTGTTTTCCGTTTTCTGAGACGAACCCTACTGGAGTTTATTTAATTAGCCAGTTGAAGAAGGCGACGGAACGTCGAACACGAGCACCGTGACGGTGAGCTCCCGGTTCCGGTCGCCCGGGTGGTGGAAGACGTACCGGAAGCCGCTCTCGTGCTTCCAATCGACGGTCCTTTTCCAGTACTGGTGCGCTTCAGTCCGTTCCCTTACCCCGTCGAGGACGGTCGACGTCGACGTCCCGCGGTTGAATACCAGGATCGCGGTTTTCGCGTCCCGCCAGGACGAGTAGCCGAGGAGTTGGTCGATGGTTTCCGCGTAGTGCTTCGGCCCCTTCCAGAACTTGCACTCGGCGATGAACACGTTCCGACCGGTCTCGCGCAGGAGGACGTCCGTCTTCCCGCCGGCGTTGAAGGTCTCGCCGGTCGCTCGCCCCTCGAACTGCCCGTTGAGCTGGACGAGGAAGTGGTCGCGGAGAGCCTCTTCGCCCATATGGGCGAACGAGGACGGGCTCCGTTCCATGACTTGAACCATGTTCTGTACGACCGAAAGCACGTGCTCGTAGTGTTCGGCGTCGAGGACCGGCTCCGGCTCGTACGGGACGGAGGCCGCCGGGGGCAGGGTCGGGACGATCCTCCTCCGCACGTCCGGTATGGCATACGTCGAAGGGGCTCCCGCCCTTTTCTTGAGCGGGATCCCGAGCGCCGCGACGCGGCCCTGGTTGGCGAGCAGCCGGGCACGGCGGTTCGAGACCGCCGTCTCCGCCTCGTAGGGGAGGCTCCGGTTGTATTGGTCCGCTTCGCCGCGGATCCGGGAGAGGTTCTGCTCGATTTCGGCGAGGGAACGGTCAGTTTCCGACCGGACGTCCCGCTCTTGTTCATGCGGAATCTCGAACGAAAGGAGAAGCGACCGTCCCCGGACGGCGGCCCGGGGAGGGGAGAGCGAGAACTGGCTCGGACGGATGTAGAAGAGCTCCGGATCCCCGTCGAACGGCACTTCGACGTCGATCCTCTGGCCGGGGACGTAGAAGGGCCGGCTCCGGTCGCTGATCCAGCGGTTCTGATCCCCGCTGACGTCGATTTTTGTTTCGGACTCTTCCGCGCTCCATTCGTCCCGGCGGAGGGCCGGTGGGTCGAGGCGGTACTTCTCCGCCAGGTAGGCGGCGAGATCGGCCGGCGCCGTGTTGAGGAGCCGGTTCGCGTCGATTGACTCGACCTCGTCCCGGAGCCTCTTCGCGAGTTTTGCCGTCAGGTCGCTGAGGCCTTGGGAGGAGAAGAGGAGTCCGGAGGACTTGTCGGCGTATCTGAACATGAAACCGGTTGTGGTGATGTCGTAAGAAAGGAATCGCGCTCCGTCTTCAGGCCGCCTTTTTCCCTTTGTACGGAAGCTGGAGTTCTTCGACGTCGAGAGTGAAATCCAAGGGAATT
The DNA here is from genome assembly GCF_002354895.1 of Thauera sp. K11. Classification (NCBI taxonomy): domain Bacteria; kingdom Pseudomonadati; phylum Pseudomonadota; class Betaproteobacteria; order Rhodocyclales; family Zoogloeaceae; genus Thauera; species Thauera sinica. The sequence goes on along the minus strand of NZ_CP023440.1, from coordinate 53,723 downwards.
TGGATCGGCGCCTGCGCAGGGTTCTTGTCGTTGTAAACGTCGACGTCCGTATGCCCATTCCGCGACTGCGTGCGGATCAAGCAGGCCGCTCCCGTCGACTTCCTTCTGGTATCGCTCGAGATAGGCCTTAACTTCGTTGGCGTAAGCGGACATTCTTCCTCCTTCATCCTATTCCGAAAAGGAACCCCATCCGTCCGAGTCGGCGGCTTGGAGCGCGAAGTCCCGAACCTTCACCTGGTGTTTCCTTAGAAAATCGTGCCGCTTGAGACGGCGCTGGAGCTGGCCTACGACGAGGCCGGGATGCACGTTGATACGCTGCGCGAAGAGCAAGACCTTCTTTTCGGAGAAGTACGGCTGGACGCGGGCGACGAAATCGTCGAGCTGTCCTTTCTGTACGCAGAAGTCGGCCCCTGCTTCGTTCGCTCGTCCCTCGCACTCGGCGATCCCGTCCGTTTCGCTGCCGAGGTCCGAGTCGATGAGCACGTCCGCGTCAGCCTTCCCGTCTTCACGGAGCACGTGTTCGATCTCGTGTCGGAGCACGAACCAGAAGTTGTCGATGCGATCGAACCTGAGAGTCATACCGATGACGGGCTTCTCGTCGTCGAGCCAGAATGTGGCCCCGTCGATCTTCGACCCCGGCATGGCTTCTACGAAAACCAGCCGGACGCCAGCCTCCGCCAGGATCCGCGGTGCGTGGCGCGCCTCTTCCGGTGCGAGGAGGAGGGCTTTCAGCTTTTCGACGGCAGCGGCCAGCTTCTCCCTGGAATACGCGGGGACGACCTGTTTCTCGGCCAAAGTCCGGACGCGGAACAGCCAAGCCATCTGCAGGGGCGTGGCCTCGAGGTGCGCGTGCGTCTTCTTCGCGTTATGGACAAGCTCGGGCTGGACGCTGACGTCCGGAATCCGGAAAAAATCGCAGAAACGAGCCTCCAGGACTTCGACGCTCTCGCTGGCCTGGACCCAGCCCCGCCGGATCATTTCCCTGACGGGGAACCTGCCGTACAGGGCGGCTTTCCTGGCGACGATGCCGTCCTCCGTCTTCACCTTGGAGAGCTGGTACTGGCTTTCCAAGGACATCCAGTAGTCGGGCGACGTCCCGAAAGCTTCGGCCAGCCCCTTAGCGGTTTCCGGGGTGACAGCGCGCTTTCCGGAAATGAGCTCGCTGATGAGGCGCGGGGGGCGCCCCATGATTTCCGCGAGCTCCTGCTGGCTCCAGTCCCGCGCCTCCAACTCCTCGCGCAGGAACTCTCCTGGCGGGAATACTTCCGCGGGTACTCGTGCGTTCATGATTTCCCCCACCTATTAGTGATAATCGACGATTTCAACGATGCCGACGACCTTGCAGGGGTGTTCGCCCCTGATCTCCAGGACGAGCCTCCACTGTTTGTTAAGTCGGATCGAGTGCTGTCCCTCCCTGTCCCCTTTGAGCTTCTCGAAGTGCAAGGCTTTCAGCGCGTAGAAGTCGCGCTCGTCTCGGAACGCGCGGATCTGCTGCATCCGCCTCCGGTAGGCGCTCACGATTTCCTGAGGGTGCCCGGCGGTGAACTGGGCGTCGGTTTCGAGCCTGTCAAGGTCGTCGTCGTCGAACTCAACTTCCATAGTGTGGAGTTTATCCCTTGAATTATAAAAGTCAATTCCATGATTACACATGGTGTAAAGATGGACAAAGGCATTTATTATTTCAGGGGCCGCGGGGAGGTCCGGAACGCCCCTACCTCCAGGGAAGAGGGTCGCAGGCCACGTTTAGCGACCGCCCGACCAGGTCGTGAAAGATGCCGAGCACCGGGTTGGTACCAGCGATAGGTTCGGACGGTCCGTAGATGAGCGCGTAAGTCGCTGATCAGACGAGGCGCGCTCCGGCGGCGGCGGTCGCCACCGCGATTTTCTGGTGCGTGGACATGGTTGGGGGTTAGTTGATACGTCTCTCAGACTCCGCCCATGCCTTCGATGAACGTGTCGATGAACGCCCGGATTTTCTCCGCGACGCGCTGGAGGATCGACTTCCGCTCGAGGATCTTCGGCTTGTAGGTCAGCGTCCCGACGATCTCCTGCTCACGCGGGAGCCGGTTTGCAAACGCGTAGGTCCCCAGGATCTTCTGGAGACCGTCCGGGTCGATGTTCTCCTCCTGGCAGAGCTTCCCGAACGCCTCCTTCTGCTTGCCGTCCCAGAATCCCTCGAACGCCCCGATGACGTCCTCTTCGGGCTTCAGCTTCGGCAAGTTCTCCTCGATGAACGCTTGGATGAGTTCCTTCTTGCTGCGGAGATTCACGTCGCCGGCGAGGACTTCGAGGATCTCCTTCTTCCGCTTGGTCGCCTCCTCGGGGAGAGCTTCTTCAGCGAGACGAGGAGGTTGAGGATGTAGGCGACGTTGATCTCGTCACGGTGGATGAGGCTCAGCTCGAAGTCGACGTCCTCGAGGACGGACGTCTTCTCCGGGTCCTTCGACTTCTTCACCGCGTCGTGGAGGTCGAGGTACTTGCTCTTGTAGTCCTCGAACTTCTGCGGTTCGAGCGTCAGGTCGGCGTCCTTGAACTCGGCGAAGGTCGTGAGCACGTTCTTCAGGCGCATCAGCTCCCGGAACTTGGTGACGAACGCGAGCTGGGCGTCCTCGTCCGGAAGGTCGTCCACGCTGCCGACGGTCGGGGCGATGGTGAGCAGCTCGATCGACGCCTTGTTGAACTTGGCGACGTAGTCCTCGTACGGCTCGACGAGCACCGTTTCCTTGGCGTCCTTGTTCGAGAAGAGCGCGATCGCCTCGTCGGTGGCCTTCTTCAGGTTCCGGAAGCAGACGATGTTGCCTTGCGATTTCCGATCGTTCAGGATCCGGTTGGTCCGTGAGAAGGCCTGGACGAGGCCGTGGAACCTCAGGTTCTTGTCGACGTAGAGGGTGTTCAGGCGGGGGCTGTCGAAGCCGGTGAGGAACATGTTCACCACGAGGAGGACATCGATCTTTCCTTCGCGTACGCGCTTGGCGATGTCCTGGTAGTAGCCGTAGAACGACTGGCTGTCGTTCGTGGAGTACTGGGTCCCGAAGGCCGCGTTGTAGTCAGCAATGTAGGCGTCGAGCTTGTCGCGGCTGCTCTGATCGATCTTGGCGCCGGTCGGGACGTCCGGGCTTTCCTCCGGCAGCAGGCCGTTGGCCAGCGGGTTCTCCTCGTTGGCAGCGTAGCTGAAGATTGTCGCGACCCGCAGAGGGTTGGCCACGTCCTTCTGCTTCTCCTTGAACGCCTCGTAGTATTTGCACAGAACCTCGACGCTCCCCACGCAGAACATGGCCGTGAAGTCCGGGCGTTTCGTCTTCTGCGCGTGGTGCGCCAGGACGTAGTCGACGATCTTCCCGATCCGCTGCGGGCTCTCGAGGATCTCCTTGCGGTCGATGTCCTCGACCTCGATGTCCAACGCGTTTGCGCCTTCCTTCTTCTGGTACTTGCCGACGTACTCGACTGAGAACCGGAGGACGTTCTCGTCCCTGATGGCGTCGACGATGACGTACTTGTGCAGGCACTTCCCAAACAGGTCCGCCGTCGTCCTCGTGAGCCCGGCCGTGACGTTGGCGTTGTCGGCGAAGATCGGCGTGCCGGTGAAGCCGAACATCTGGGCCTTGGTGAAGAACCTCCGGATGTTCTGGTGAGTCTCGCCGAACTGACTCCGGTGGCACTCGTCGAAAATGAAGACGACCTTGCTGTCCTTCAGGTGCCCTATCTTCCCGAGGTAGCGTTCCTTCAGGACAGCGTTGTTGAGCTTCTGGATCGTCGTGACGATGAGCTTGCACGAGTCGTCGTTGAGCTGTTCGACCAGGTGGCGGGTGTTCGCCGTGCTGTCGACGCTGCCCTTGGAGAAACCGTTGAATTCCCGGGCGGTCTGGTAGTCGAGGTCCTTCCGGTCGACCACGAAGAGGACCTTGCTGACCTTCGGGAGGCGCTGGATGATCTGGCTGGCCTTGAACGAGGTGAGCGTCTTGCCCGACCCGGTCGTGTGCCAGACGTACGCGTCTTCATCGCTGTTCTTGATCCGGTCGACGAGGCCCTCCACCGCGTAGAACTGGTACGGGCGGAGCACCTTGAGGACGCCGCTCTCGGTAATCACGACGTAGTGCGTGATCATCTTCGCGACGTGGCAGGGCTTCAGGAACGTGCCAGCGAACTCAGACAGGTCGGAAATCCGCTTGTTTTCGGCGTCGGTCCAGTAGAACGTCTGCTGGAACGCCTGGTGCTTGTTGTTCGAGAAGTACTTGGTGTTGACGCCGTTGCTGATCACGAAGATCTGCACGTACTGGAAAAGGCCGTGGCCGGCGTCGTACGACTCGTGCTGGTAGCGGTTGATCTGGTGGAACGCGAGCTTGAGTTCCGCCCCGCGCCGCTTCAGCTCGATCTGGACGAGTGGCAGGCCGTTGATCAGTATCGTGACGTCGTAACGGTTCTTCCGTTTCCCCTCGGCGCTGACCTGGTGCGTGACCTGGAACTCGTTCATGCACCATTCGTCGCAGTTCAGGAAGCTGACGTACAGGGTTTCCCCGCCGTCGCGCTTCAAGACGAACTTGTCCCGGAGGATCTTCGCCCTTTCGACGACCGTGCCCGTGTTCAGGTGGCTCAGGATCCGCTCGAACTCCTCCGCCGTGAAAGACACGCCGCCGTTGTGCTTCTCGAGCTGGCGCTTGAGATTCGCGAGCATGGCGGGTTCGTTGTCGACCGCGATGCGCTCGTACTCGAAGCCTTCGAGCTGCTTGAGGAGGCGTTCTTCCAGGAGGTATTCGGACTGGGTCGTCATGGACGGTTTTTCTTATTGGATGAACATATTCCTGAGGATACCTTGCTTGTACCGCTTCGCAGATTCGAGCTGGGACTCGGCGCAGGCGATCTGGGCGTCCAGGGCGAAGAGGAAGCCGGCGATCTTGGTCTGTTCTTCGGGGCACGGATACGCTACCTCGCCGGATGAAACCACTCCCCAGTCGGCCCTCGGCATCTTCGATCCAGACGAGATCTGCGCGGTCGTCATGAAGCTCTCGGATTGAACGAGGTAGAACAAGAAATCGTTCGTCACCTTCTTGCCGTTCAGCACCCATATCTCGGTGGAGCATGCGCCATCGAAGGGTGCCTTCAGATACTTCCGGAGGTACGGCCGGAGCTTTCCGAACAACACGTCTCCAGCGGCGAACCGGTTCTTGACGCTTCTCTGTAGCTTTGAATCGACGTAGCCCAACAGCCGCCCCGTCTCCTGTGAGACGTGTTCGAGTTCGACGCAGCGTAACGCCTCGGCCGAAGTATCTGGGTCGTACTTCCAGTTCCGCAGTTCCGCCACCTCGCCAAAAGATGACTCCTGCCAATCGGGAAACTCACACCCCGCGGCGTCCTTGAAGCGAACATCCTGGGCGAAGAGCTTCCGGATGACGCCCTTCTTGTACTTGGTCAGCCACTCGTAACGGGCTCTGAGTTGGGCGATGCGCTCGTCGACGGCCAACAGGAAGGTGGCGACTTTTCTTTGTTCTGGAGGAGAGGGGAGGGCGATCTTGAGGCTCTCAAATTCCTTCTGTCCGAGGGTCTTGTTGCGACCGGCCCCGCCTGGGGAAGCGAGCTCGAGAAGCTTCTTGCCTTTGTGGGTCAGAAAAAGCCGGAGGATGAATTCCGGCTCTGCCAAGAAATCTTTGGCCACGTACATCGGGAACCGGTGCGAGGCTACCATCCCTTCCTCGCGGTCGGTCGTGACGGCTACAGCCTGCTCCTGCAGATTCCATTCTTCATGATCAAGCAGTCCAACGACATGATCTCGCTGATTGATGGTCATGATCAGCGGCTTTGAGGGGTGCGCTTGGGTTCGCTGAGTTCTTGGCAAAATAGTCTGATCCCTGATGTGCGATGTGGTAACGCTGCGAAGGGCGTAGCCCGAAGCAGCGTTACCACATCGCACCCCCCTTGATGTGACTTGCTCGGCGACTGCTCCGGGGAATCGTGGGAACTCTTCTCGGGCATAGGCTGGAATCGACAGTCCGGTACCTCGGTATCGAGGTCGACGATGCCTTGGAGATCTCTGAGCAGATCGAAATCTGATCGTGTCCCGGCGGCTGCCCGAAGAAAGCCTTCAACGCGACGGGCGGCTGCTTTCCGGCGGGATGCTGGAAGGGTCGTATCGGCCATCACCAGCCGTTGGAGATCCAGCCAGGATTTCCCTCGCTGGATGGTCGTAGATGACCGGTTTACGGCAACCAACCTGAACCCTGTCTTGGCTCGACCCGGCCAGGACCTGCCGGTGGCGATTTTTCCCAAAAGCCGCCCCTGATCTGGACTATGCACCAGTGAGCAGCCATTCGCCTACCGATGCCGGTTTTCGCGGACGAGGGGCAGCCTTTCCTGGTGCCTCCGGCCATTGCAGAGGTGTTTGGCGAGGTAAGTACTCGGTCAGTTTCGGTCGCTGGGTGGCTGAAAACCAACTGACGACGAACGACAGAAAACGCTTTGCGAAGCTGTCGATCCCGACGGAAGGTACTAAGACAGCACCTCGATCAAGGACGAAAGTGTCGCAACCGACCTCCAGACGCCATCGCCAAGCGGATCTAAACGAAATCGCGCGCCTTTTTGAGACAAGTCACCGGGGTGTAAGAAATGCGGGGTAACTAAACGATGCTGTTCGGATTCTCGATGATCTGCTGGTAGACGAGGCTCTTGATAATCATGCGGTCGCTTGCCTTGAGGTTTCGAAACTCCATTCCGTGTCGAAACATCTCTTCGGTTCCCTCCCGGTTCAGATCGTCACTTCGCACCACATTCAACAACAGGGCTTCGACGCTCAGGGGCGTGTCCACATCGTGGAGCGTCGCCTCGAAGTCCAGACGAAGTGCATCGCCCGTCGCGCCCAACGCTTTGCTGGCTACGAGCAGCGCCCCCGTAGAGCTCATGTTCTCGATAAGGGCAGATTCACCTTCTCCTTGGCCTTCCGCGGGTACAAAGGCCGTGACGGCAAGCTCGATGCGCACCCGAGTGGATTTGCGAATCATGCGCCCATGCACGACTTCGGGAAACGACAGGTGCAGGTAATCAAAGGGCACCTGGCATGCTCTGAGAACGGAGCTCCGGAATGCAAACGCGCTTTGCCGCGAAAAAACGCGGATTGTAAGGATCTCGTTCTCCAGGATGTTAAGCCGCTTGCCGTTCTTGGAGGACGCAGTGACGATCAGGCTGATGCCCTCCACATACCCCACTACACGAACGAAGACGCGTCCGATTCCCGAGGGCGCAGGACACTCGACCTGCAACCAGTCTCCAACGACCAAATGCATGTCGTCGAAGCCGAAGATGGCCGGTTCGGTGCTCGGTGGTTTTCCGATCGGAATGCCGGCTTGCGGCGACGAACTCACCAAGGAATCAGCATCCACGTCGTCATTCGAGTTGCTTCCACGCACGTTTTGGCTCATCGCCTTACATCTCCCTCTACCAATCGCAATTACAGCTTTTTGCAAACCCTGAAGGATCGCCGGCCGGGCGACAACGGCCGCAACGTTCCTTGCCGAGATCCGCGCGAGGGCACCCGAGGCACCGGTGATCGTCGTGTCGGGTGACGTCGGCGAGGAGGAACTGACGTACTTGTTCGCGCTGGGCACGCCAGAGCCGAAGTGGTGTCCTGATGCAAGCGCACTTCACTCTTGCCGCCGGGAAGGAGGCCTCGATCGGCGCCAGCGTGAAAAGCCACGGTTTTCACATTTTTATCATTTCTTGGGCCGCGCCGCGCCACTTCCTCGTGTGAGATCCTCGCCGGACACCGGGGCGCCGCCATGATGTAGCTTGCCATGAGCCATCACGCAGATGCGGTTGCGCCCGGCGTGCTTGGCCGCGTACAGGGCTTTGTCGGCGTTTCCGAGCAGCACATCCGTGCTGCTGGTGCCCGCTTCCTTTTGCGCGATGCCGACGCTGATGCTGAGCTCGACCTGCTCGCCCTCACCGGCAACGAGACCCAGCGTTGCGATCGCACGCCGCAGCCGTTCGGCTGCCGTCATCGTCGAGCGCAGGTCGGAGCCTGAGCATACGACCAGGAATTCTTCACCGCCTATGCGGCACAGCGTGTCACTGCTGCGCGCCTCGCTACGCAGGCCGGCGCCCACCTGCTCAAGCACGCGGTCGCCGAAGGCATGCCCGTATCGGTCATTGATGCGTTTGAACCAGTCGATGTCAAGCATCATTACGCACAACGCCTCCCCCGAGCGGTTCGATGCACTCCAGGCCCGGGCCAGCGCCTCCATGCCGCCACGGCGATTCGGCAATCCGGTGAGCAGATCGGTTCGCGCGACCTGCTCGAGTTTGCGATTGCTGACCGCCAGCTCGGAGGCAATCTGCTTGAGCTGGACGCGATCGGTTTGCCACGCGTCGAGCAGGCCAAGGTAGCGGTGCGCCGCACGCATGGCCGCGCGCAGTCTGGCGTCACCGAGAGATTTGCACAGGCAGGTGTCGGCACCACTTTCGAACGCGGCGACGAAATTGCGTTCGTCCACGGTGGCGGTCATCACGATCAGATATACCGACTTACCCCAGTCGGTCGCACGCAATCGGCGGCAGAAGTCGTGGGCGCTCGCGCTCGGTGTGTCAGCGTCAACGACGACGACATGGGGCAGCATGGCGACCGCCATGCTCAAGCCCTCGTCGCCATCCCCGGCCAGATAGGTACGATAGCCGAAGGCCGATTGCAGCAAGGTGCTTATCGGGGTCACGCTGGTCGGGCATGCGGTGACCATCAGGACGCGCACCGAAGATGCGGCGCCGTCGGGCTCCGCGGCGACCGGTGGCGTCTCCGACATCCGTTCGAACGAGGGCAGCGAGGTCGCCGGGATCTCCAGCAATCTGGCCCACTGGTCCCACTCGGCAACGATACGGTCGAACATCGTCGCGGTACCGTCGGCGTCGATTTCGAAGCGCCCGCCGAGTCGTATCAGGGAACCTGCAAGCTGGCTTCGTGTCGCCTCCGCGGCGACGCCGAGATCAGCGAGGTGGTGCGCGGTGTGGAACAGCCAGGTCAGTCTGCTCGGTCTCGAAGCGTCAGAAAACTGGGACTCGTCGGGCGCGAGGTGGTAAAAGACCGGCTCGGCGAGCGCCTTGGGAATGCCGAAGTCCTCGAGCATCGCGAGGGTGCATTCGCGCCGATCGATACCGAAGGTCTCGCGCTCTGCCGCGAGCGGATCATGCGAGCCGGACTCGAGCAGCGCCGAGTACTCGACCGGAAAGGCGGTCGCCAATGCCAGCGAACCGATATTCGCCATCAGACCGCACGCGAACAAATCTTCTGGTGCGGCGACACGGGTCAGGCGGCCGAGTTCGCGCGCGGCCAGCGCCATGAGCAGGGAGTGCGACCAAAAGCTGCGATAGTCGAACGCCTTGCACGGCCCCTCCTTGAACTGGTCGACGAGCGAGAACCCCATCGCGAGCTGACCGACCGCCTTCATGCCGATGCGCAGCAGCGCCTCGTTGACGGCCGCTATTGGCCGATGCCCGCCGCCGCTAGTGTTGGCCAGCCGCAACAGGCGCCCCGACAAGGCGGGGTCGGTCTGGACCAGGCGGGCAATGTCGTCGATGGTGGTATCGTCTCGGCCGCACAGGTTCATGATGGCCAGCGCGACCCCCTTGGGGCTGGGCAACTGCCCGGCAAGCTTGATCTCTTCGAATCGCGGCATGGCGGTCGGTCCGCGACCTCAGGCGGCGGTCACGACGCGGTTGCGGCCACCGTGCTTGGCCTCGTACAACGCCTTGTCTGCGCGATCGAAGAGCGCCGCGACCGGCTCCTCGGGCGCTCGCATGGCGACGCCGACCGAGACTGTGAAGGGCGCGATCGCAAGCTTGTCTTGACGCCGGACAAGACGCAGCCGCGCGATGGCGGTGCGAACCTTCTCGGCCAGTGTGCGGGCCGTATCGCACGAAGCACCGGGCAGCACGATGACGAACTCCTCACCGCCGAAGCGGGCTGTCACCGCTTCGCCCGGGGCCACTTCGGCTATCGTCTCGGCGACCTTGCGGATCACGACGTCACCGACAGCGTGGCCGTAGGTGTCGTTGATCTTCTTGAAGTGGTCGATGTCCATGACCAGCATCGCCGCATCGGAATCGGGCGCGGAGTCGATCATGCGTGCGGTCTCGATCTCCATGCCGCGGCGGTTGAGGAGGCCGGTGAGCGGGTCGGTCATCGCCTCGCGGCGGTGCTTGTCGAGTTCGCTGCGCAGCAGTTGTGCCTCCAGCTCGGTGGCCTCGAGGTCTTTCTGAAGGGCCGCATTGCTCGCATTGGCCGCCGCGGTCGCCTGAAGCAGGTTCTGCGCCACCGTGCGCAGGCCTACCGGGTCCTGCGACTTGTCGAGCCGGGTGATATTTTCGGTGAGCGACGCCTGGAAGCCGGACGTGTTGCGGTCCGCGTTGCGCACATTGTCGAGCAGGACGCCGAGCAATTTGTCGATATCCTCGCCCATGCCACGAAAGCGGCGAAAAGATTCGCCCGCCACATGCTGCTCGTAAAGCTCGCGCACGACGAAATCATCAAGCGCCACGACTGACGCGAGCGCCTCGTCAATGGCACTGCCAAGCCCGGCGTTATCGCCCCCGAGGTAGTCGTGCGCAACCCAGTAATTGACCGGAGTGGGCGCGAGCCGGTGTTCAGCCAGAAACCCGAGGGCGCGTGCTCCGGGATCCGCGGCTGCGGTTTCGTTGGTTTGTGATAGGTTCATGCTAATTTCGGAGCTCGGGTCGGGCCCGTTGCGAGGGCAGATTGATTCGCAGGCGCCCTTGCACAACGCGGCTGGCGCGCGATTATAGACCCGTAATTCGACGCGGTCCATCCGGATGCCCGGCACTACATCGGGGACGATTTACCGCCCAGCGCCGTTTGCCCCGGCCGGCAGGCACCAAGCACCAACCGGTGGTCCGCGGGAAGATAATGTGCGCAATAATGCAGCGGCGTCGGACTCTGCATCCAGGTGGGCGATCGGCTCCAATGTCGGCGCCTCAAAATCGCCGATGTCCCGCAGGTTCAGCACCAGGACGACTGCCGGCGCCACAGTCGCACTCGCTGCCCAAGCGCGCCAGAAGCCGGCTCGCGTTCAAATCGAGGGGCGATATTCGTCCAGGTGCAGTTCGCTCGATAGACGCTTCCACGACTAAGCTTGTGCAAATGCTGCTCGAAAGGCTGTATGCGCGTGGTTCGTGACGATGATCACCTTGATTAGCGCGGCTCGTGGCGTTGAAGAAGCCCCAGCCGGTGTGACGCACGAGAGCGGGTATCATTAGCTACTAAGACGTGCCCTCGTAAACGAACATTGCTAGGCAATGACGTAGTGATGGATTGACCGCCACGATGGCACGTCCATGCCCGATCCACAATATTGACTTCAGTTGCTGCTGGCCACCCTGATTGCCTCCAAGAGACAGGCCGCCGAAGTGGTCGAGATCGTGACCGCAGTCAAGCTACTCGGCCGGTCGGAAAGAAGCTGGTACATTTGTTACCTTTCTCAGAGTGACGCTCATGCGGCCGATCCGATGCCTTCCCTTCCTGGTCCTGTCTTTCGTCCTTGCTGGGTGTGGTGAGCGTGTCGATCGAGAACCCGAGGTAGCAATCCCCACATCCCCGCCCCCCGTTGCCAAATTGCGGGTGGCGCTAGTCATGAAAACCCTGACCAATCCGTTTTTCATCGAAATGGAAAAGGGTGCGCGAAAGGCGGAGATCGAACTCGGTATTGAACTGATCGTTAAAACGGCAGCACAGGAAACTTCATTCGAGCAACAGGTTGTGATCGTCGAGGATCTTGTTCACAACAAACGGGTCGATGCGCTCGTGATCGCCCCTGCGAGTGCCTATCGGGCACCTCGAATAACCCGAGGTTTTCAGTAAATCCCGCCGCGCAATGATGACCGCGACCGAATTCGGTCCAATTCCTTTGGCAAACCACCGCGTTTCTCGGCGACGTTGCCCCGTTTTTGCCTCGAATCGCCCCGGGTATCGGCGATTCGGCCCATTTCGGGCGTCAGAAGGCCTCGATTCCGGCCTTCCGGAAGTAGACCAGCCGCTTCAAGTTGTAGCAGGCAGCCATCATCGTCATCGCAAAGTTCGCCCGCGCCTGGCCGATGGTACGCAGCAACTTGCCGCCCATCTGCTCGATGGCGGCAAAGACATGCTCGACCCGGGCGCGCGTTTTGGCGATGCGCTGGTTACGCCGCTGCTGGCACTCGGTCAGCGGCTTGTTGCGTTTGCCCTTCCTCTGGATCTGGTTACGGAAGCCGTTCTCTTTGAGCCAGGCTTCACGCGCCTCGGACGGGTAGCCCCGGTCGGCATAGACGTCCCGACTTGTGTTGCCCGCATCGAAGACGTCGTCGAAGTGCTGGCTGTCGTGCGTACTGGCCGTGTCGGTCTCGATTCGGCGAATGATCTTGTATTTCTTGTCGACGTTGATCGAGAGCTTGTAGCCGAAGTGGCTCGTGCCGTGCTTCTTGGTCCAGGTCGCGTCGAGGTCCTTCTGGCGGCGCTTCGCAGGCTTCCAGTCGGCGGGCATCGCACCGTGCTCGATCAGCGCCTTCTCGCCTCGGCTGTTGTGCTGCTTGGGGGCGGGGACCAAAGTGGCGTCGATGATCTGACCGCCGCGCGCGATGAAACCCTTCCTGAGCAACTGCTCCGAGACGCCATCGAACAGAGCCTTCGCCCCAGCTTCACCGATCCGGTTCTCGAAGGTCCACACCGTGGTGCGGTCCGGGACGTGGGTCGCGTTCGCCAGTCCGCAGAAGCGCTTGTAGCTCATCCGGTCGAGCAACTGGTACTCCATCTGCTCGTCGGACAGGTTGTACAGACGCTTGAGCACCAGGATCCGCACCATCGTCTCGGTCGGGTACGGCGGACGCCCGCCCTGCGCGCTCACCGGGCGCGGCGCCACCTCATCCACCTCGGCCGCCAACGACGCAAAGTCGATGTGCGACTCGATGTCGGCCAGTGGGTCGCCCAGCGCGTCGATCTTCTTGCGGTGATGCTCGTCAGCGAACAGGTCAGTCTTGATAGCGCTACGCGATTTCATCGGTGCAGGCTGCGGGGTTCAGGACGTCGTAATTTTACCGGGTATCCGTTTTCCGTGATTGATTTTCCTGCCTAAGCTCTCGATGTAATTACACCTGCAATCCGTGTTTTGCGATTGACGCGACTGCTATGTATTGCTATCATAAAACCGTTTTCAATGATTGATGGAGTGCGGCGACATGCCCCTTTTTGATGCGCTTGGTTTCCGATGGGACAGATCGGCAGTACCGACTTCCGTTCCGGCTCACTCGCTTGAGCGGGTCTGTTTCCGCTTCCACAAAATGCTGCCCGAGTTCGTCTGGGATGCTTCGGTGCTTGAAGGCAATCCCTTCACCTTCCCCGAGGTCAAGACCCTGCTGGATGGTGTGACTATCGGCGGACGGAAGATTTCAGATCAAGAGCAAATTCTGAACCTCGCGGAAAGCTCCAAGCGCCTGCTGTCGATGGTCAAGAGTGGTCAGTTTTCCCTCACCAAGACCGTGTTCATCGAACTGAACGGCATTGTCGCTCGCAAGGAAGCCTTGGAATGGGGATTGTTTCGTGGCGAAGGTCAAGAGACAAACTACACCCCGGATGTTGGCCTCGGCGAGCGTGGACGCTATACACCGCTGCCGACACTCCCCGGCGCACCGGAACTGAACCGAGTGTTCAGCGAAGGCGTGTCAGCACTGCAAGAGTGCGAACCATTTGAACGTGCAACGGCTTTCTTTCTGTTCGGCGCGTTGCAGCAATTCTTCTTCGACGGCAACAAGCGCACGTCGCGCTTCATGATGAACGGCGTCCTCATGTCTCACGGCATCGACGCCATCAGCGTGCCCGCTGCCAAGGCGCAGGAGTTCAACGAGAAGATGGTGCGCTTCTATCTCTCGAAGGACGCCACGGAGATGATGGATTTCCTCGCCGGGTGCCACCCGGATGCAGAGGCAATTCTTCCTCCACCAGAAGAGGATCGAGATCACGACAGCGGAATGGAGCCGTAACCATGCAATGGATCAAGTTGACCGACAGGATGCCGAACCTCGATGAGCATGATCGGGTGTTGATCTACACCGAAGGCTCTGACTTCAATGGAGAGCAGGTATTCGATGTGAAGGCGGAAACATTGAACGAGTGTTTCTATGCCGACCCCGAGGATCAACCAGAGGTGTGCAAGCATGCCACGCATTGGGCTGTGCACCCTCGTGACGCGGGACTGCATCCGACAAGGCAGCAAGACGATTTGCTGGCGCTGCTGGCAGACATCAAGCGCCTTGACGCCCAGAATCTTTCCCTCGATCTGCCGCAGGATATTCGTGCTCGCATCGAGCGCGCCTTGATTGGTTGGGGCGATCTGACCGCCGAGCAAAAAGCAACCGATGCCTTGCGCTCACTCATGGATGCCCTGCCTACCGGAACGCAAACGTCCATGACCGTGTTTCGGCCAGAGGTGAACGGCAAGAAGGCGGGCGCGGTTAAGGCATTTTTGATGGCCGACAACCCGGATGATCTGCGCTGCGCCCAGTGGGTCATTGCCAACGGATCGGCCAAGCGGAGAGACGGCGATGAGTGAAGCATTGGAGCGTGTCATCGCCGAGCAGCAGAAGGAAATCGACCGCCTGCGCTTGATGGAAAAGAACAACGCCGATCGTTGGCAACACGAAAACAAGTCGGTGGAGCGGATGGCGCTCGCGGCATTCAGCGTATTGAACCATCCCGAAAGCCCTGAATGTCATTTTGAACTCAAGCAGGCCGTCATGGCGATGGGGTTCTGCCCGCGTTGCGAATGGCGCCCTTGTGAATGCGAGTGTCAATATGACGACTGATGCCAAACTGACAAAAGAGCAAGAAGCGATGTTCCAGCCGGGCTGCTTCGTGGTCTTGCATCCTGACAGCAAACACCTGGACGCTGGCCGTGTGGGCAAGATCGTCAGTCGCAAGGGCGGCGAAATGCTGGTCGAATTCTTCTCGGATGAACTGATCGGTAAGACTGAGTACAGCACGATCCCGCTCGGCCACTGGGGGCCGGTGCCGGAGTTTTTTGTCGAGGAATATGAGCCTCGCGCCAAGAAACGCGGCTGGCGGGTTTCGGAGCGCGGCATGAAGATGTTTCGTGATCTTGGTTGGGGTTACACGGCGGCCACGGAGGGCAAGGCATGACCACCGAGCAGACCATTCAGGACGTGGCGATGATCGCTCGCAATGGAATTGATCGCGTGATCGAGCTTGAGCGGGAGAACAAACGGCTTGCGGAAGCCCTCGCTAATGCGAATGAACAGGCAGAGCGCTTCGAGCGTGAATGGTATTTGCGCGGCGATGAAATCGAGCGGCTACAAGAAGTATCGGATGAGATGTTTGCGGCGATGACGGCGGCGCTGTTGCTTGCCCCGCACTCCAGCGGAGCCTACGGCGTGCTGAATGAGGCAATCAAGAATATTCAGCCCAAGTGGATTCGCCACGGTGAGGTGACATCGTGAGCTTCGATGATTTCAGCGATCTGGTTGAGGCGCACTTGATGCAAGAACAGGAATGGACGGAGATTCAGGTAGCCGACTTCATCAGTCCGCGCACGCGGCGACTGATTCAGGCATATCAGGAAGGCGATTCGGTTGCTGCAACGGCATCCATCCTGCTGGCTGAACCGCCTGTACAACAGCACTGGGAATAACCATGACCAAACGATACTCCACCTGTCAGACAGTAGGCGAACTCCGCGAAGCGCTCAGCGGCATACCTGATGACGTGGCATTGTTCGGTGACGTGGAAGAAGATCGTTACGTTTCTGTCACTGTCGATCTTGATAAGGTAGCCGGAAATGCTGTTTGCCTGGAACCGGGGCCGCTTGTAGCAGAGGTGATGGACCGTCTCATCGACGCAAGTGGCGCGTATTGCAATGGCTACGAAGCTGCGCGCCGAAACATTCCTGAAAACGAAGCGGTCGCCGACGCGAGACGATCATATGGCGAGGCATTGGCAGAGCATTTCCAATTGGGATATGCAGAGTATCGCAACAAAGCGATTGATGGAAAAGCCTGACCATGCCAGCGAACATCCTCAATCTTCCCTGCTATAAGGTATTGAGCATCCAAGAGAACGAGCATGATTACCACATCGACGTTGAAACGCTGCACGCGCCAACGTCCTGCCCGCACTGCCAGTCGAGCAACCTCGTAGGCTTTGGTCGCCGGGAGCAAATGGTCAAAGACTTGCCTATGCACGGGCGGCGGGTCGGTCTATACATCGACACCCGACGCTATCAGTGCCGGGGTTGCGGCAAGACCTTCTATGAGGTGCTGCCCGAGATCGACGAGAAACGCTTGATGACCAAGCGGCTTGCCCAGTGGATGGGCAAGCAGGCCATTAAGCGCACCTTTGCCAGCATCGCAGAAGAGGTCGGTTGCACGGAGTTCACCGTCCGATCCGTGTTCAGCGACTATGTGAACGAGTTGGAAAAGACGATCCGATTCGAGACGCCGAAGTGGATGGGCATCGATGAAATCCATCTCATCAAGCCGCGTGGCGTGATCGCCAACATCCAGAACAACACCATCGTCGAGCTACTGCCGAACCGCAACAAGGATACCGTGGTGCACTTCCTGCACCACTTGGAAGGCAAGGAGCGCATCCAGTACGTCGCCATGGATATGTGGACGCCGTACCGCGATGCTGTCCGAGCGGTCATTCCGCAGGCCGAGATCGTGGTGGACAAGTTCCACGTCGTCCGTATGGCGAATGATGCGATGGAGCGTGTCAGAAAGAGCTTGCGCGAGTCCTTGACGCCAAAACAACGTCGCGGGTTGATGCACGACCGCTTCGTGTTGCTCAAGCGCGAGCGCGACCTGAACGACAAGGAACGGTTGAACCTTGACGGCTGGACGAAGAACTACCCGGAGCTTGGTGAAGCCTACCGACTCAAGGAGCAATTCTTCGGCATCTACGATGCCGCGTCACCAGACGAGGCACAAGCCAAGTTCATCCAGTGGCAGAAGAGCATTCCATCCGAGATTGCAGACGCCTTCGCTGACATCGAGCGGGCGTGGGGTAACTGGACAATGCCGATCCTCAATTACTTCAATCATCCCGTTACGAACGCCTACACCGAGAGTCTAAACAGCCTGATTCGCGTCATGAATCGTCTTGGCCGTGGTTACTCGTTCGAGGCGCTTCGAGCCAAGATTCTGTTCGCCGAGGGCGCTCATAAACACAAGCTGTCGCGGCCAAAGTTCGAGCGCAAGGAGCGCCGGCAGGTGGAACCGGAGCCGGTCATGATGTACGGACTACCCGGTAACTTCAAGAACTTCGAGATAGGGGAATCATTGGCTCGCATGGTGCCGAAACCGGCTCCCGAGCCGAAGCCCTATATCCCAAAATCAACCGATTCGGAAAAGCCGGAAAAGAACTACGGCGTCGATATTTCAACACTGATCCGCATGATCGAAAACGGTGAGCTATGAACCCGTTTCAATCACGAAAATCGGATAGCCATTTTACCAAGGGCGGGCGGAGCAGAGGTTTTTCGAGGCGCCCATAAGATACTGTTTATAAGCAGAGATTACGCGAAACACAGAATAACGAGGCAGAAGCAGCCGACAGCTTCCCGAGTCGAGGCGACCGACTTCGCATACAGACCGCTAGCATACCGCCTCGCCCGGATGGCCGCTATCCGGATTGGGTGGCCAGTGACGGCTCGTGGCCGATTGGGTGAGGTCACCAACGGCCGCTTTGTAGAGTTCCAGTTCGCAGAGACGGGATTTGGCTGAGCGGCCGCTCGGGAGCGAGCTGACTGGCCGGATTGGGTCGGAAGTGTGAATTCGCCAAATCGGCAAGCTGCCGTTGAACTTTTAGTGGCGCGAACAGCTAGTCAGGACTGATAGCCGTTTTAATAGTCAATCCCATCCTCACCGACGTCGCCAAAGATCCTCTGTTCATCCTCCGCCTCGACTCCCTGCCAGAAGATCACGACATCCATTCGCTGATTGGGCGCTAAGTAGATCCAGTGCTTGCAACGCGAGTCGATCAGCGAGAACAGCTCAGGATAGATGCCTTCCAAGAGGGGCGTTTCTCGCAGCTTCGCCTGAATCCCAACGTAAACGTGCAACGCCCGTTCTCGAAGATCGGGCGAGGCGATGACTTCCGACAGACCTGCCATCAGCACAGCTGCAACTAGCGCATCGAAGCTACCGAGCGCGATGAGTTGTCGAGCACTTTCATCGTCAAAGGGACGCTGACGGGGCACTTGCTCGTGTTCGCGCGGCTCCGCCTCAAACAGTAATGCCGTAACCGGCGGTTCGAGGGTGCGTAGCGCCTCCTCAAACTGCATTGCATCGAGCGGCTCCTTCTTCAGGTAGCGCCACAACGGGCTACGGAACCAGCGCGACGTGCCCGGGAATCGGGCTTGCGCCTGCTCGACAGCGTTGCGCGGTCCGGGCCGGTCATTGGGGACCCGTGTCCCTTTCTCGTAAGCGTCCCACTTCCTGGGGCGAGCGACGTCTGTGTCGCGTTTGCGGACGCGGTCCCCGTCGAGCGCCATCTCAATGGCGTATGCGGACGACAGGCCAGATATGTCCCGCAGCGCGCGAAACCAAAGTCGTGTCCGAAGGCGATCGACAGGCTGGGTGGTCGGGCGACCGCGCCCCTTTGGTCTGATGATTGTGTGCACAAGGCTTATCTGGAGTACAGAAAATCGAATTATCGGTTCGGGTGGAGAAAATGTGGACAGTCACGAACACTGCGTGACAAACGCATTGAGGTATTCGATGAACTCGCTGCCTGAACAGACCGAAGCACTGGCCCACTTGCGCAAGGAATTGCGCGAGACACTCCTGCGCCTTCACGGTCCTCTGCTGGGCGGCGAGCCCCTCGCGGCGGCACTAGGACATCGAAGCGTTGCATCACTTAGACAGGCACGGCGACGTGGTCAAGTAATGGTGCCGCTCTTCACTGTACCCAATCGCCGAGGGTGGTTTGCCTTGACGCTGGATGTCGCGGATTGGCTTTCTGCGACCCGAATGGGCGCATCCGCAGGAGGACGAATCTCTCCCAGTTAACTCGATTCTCCACCTCGTAGACGCGAACGCCCGAGGGGGCTGCCTCGGGCGTCGCGCCAGCATCGCTGCCGGTACAAGTGGGATCTTGTCCGATCAGTATGAGCTGCGCGTTCACGTTCGTCAATCATGCGACGAACTTGCGCGGACGGGGTGATTTTGTCTGGCCCGGTCAGCACCGCCGGTGCCATCCCATGAGGAGTTACCCCCTTGCGTCTGCCTATCCACCTACAGCGCGAGATCGCGCGTTTGCACTTCTACGATACCTCACAGTCCAACCGAGCCATCGCACGGTCAGTTGGTGTTTCCGCAAACACCGTGCGCGAAATGCGCCGAATTCTCAGAAAAAGCGACACCTTTGGTGCCGATCTTCATTCATTGGATGACGACGCCTGGTACGCGGTTCTGGGTACTGGCAACAAGAGCATCGCGCAACGCAAGAGAGCGCCAGATTGGGATTGGGTGCACGCCGAGATGCAGCGCCCCGACGCCACACTCGAGCAGCTGTGGCGGGAGTGGCGCAGTCAGTGCCCGGAGGGAATCGCCTACTCGCAATTCACTGCCGGTTACCGGGCGTGGGCGAAGCGACAACATATCGTGATGCGTCAGGCCCATCGCCCGGGTGAGAAGTTGTTCGTCGATTTCGCCGGCCGTACAGTCGAGATCAGGGATCGAAGCGGCGGTCCCTCGATCTATGCGCAAATCTTCGTTGCCGTGCTTGGCTACTCGAACCTGACCTACCTGCAGGCAGTCGCCTCGCAGAAAACCCCTGATTGGGTGAGATGCCATGTCGATTGCTTTGCGGCAATGGGGGGCGTGCCGGCCTGGGTTGTGCCGGACAACCTGAAGGCGGCTGTCTGGCGGCGTGAGAAGGATCGCGTCGTTATCAACCCGGCCTACCGGGAGTGCCTGCAGCACTACAACACCGCTGCACTACCAGCTCGTGTCAGGAAGGCGAAAGACAAGGCGAAGGCCGAGGTCGGTGTGCAGATCGCACAGCGTTGGGTGTTGTTCGCACTTCGCGACCGAACATTCTTTAGCCTCGATGAACTGAATGACGCCCTCAGGAGGCTCGTGGTAACGCTGAACGCTCATCCCTTCAAGAAGATGTCAGGCTCCCGCATCGAACGATTTGAGAAAACCGAGCGTTCGACTTTGAAGCGCCTGCCGCCCATTCCCTTCGAGTTATGCGATTGGCGATATGGGGTGCGGGCTGGCGACGATTACCATGTCGAACATGCGCGGAGCTTCTACTCCGTGCCGTCGGAGTTGCGCGGACAGCGTGTCGATCTGCGTTACACCGGATCGATGCTCGAGGTCATGCATCGCGGCCAGCGCGTTGCCTTGCACGCATTGGCACAATGCGAAGGCACAGTCCAGACGTTGCCTGAGCATCGTCCGATAGCGCATGTCCGCGTGCTTGAGGGCGAACCGAGGGCACTCATGCTATGGGCCGAGTCGGTAGGGGAAGGCTCGGCGGCAATGATTCGCCATCACCTGGAAAACCGATCCGATGCCGTCAATGGTCTGAAAGCAGCCCGGCGGATGCGCGATCTGGCTCGTATCCACGGCGACCAACGCTTCGAAGAGGCGTGTGCATATGCGCTATCGCTCAACATTACGGCATTGCGCAGCCTCGATTCCATTCTCAAGCAGGCACCCGACAAACGCGCCCACTCTGTCAGCGGCACGGCGCCGAGGCCAGCCCACGACAATGTGCGGGGTGCGAGCTACTTTGGAGAAAACACATGAGCGGCGTCCATCAAACCATCTCCCGCCTACGTGAATTGCGATTGACGTCGATGGCCGAAGCGTATTCGGTCCAGTTGCAGCAGCCGAAGCTTCACCAACTCTCTTTCGATGACCGATTCGGGTTGCTTGTCGAGCATGAAGCCTCTGAACGTGACTCGAAGAAATTGAAGCGGCTCGTGCGGAGTGCAGGATTCCCTGAATCCGCATCGCTCGAAGACGCCGATTACCGAGCTTCGCGAGATATCGACAAAGGGTTCATCGCCTCGCTGGCCAGTTGCGAATGGATTCGACAGCAGCTTAACTTGATCGTCCTTGGCGCAACGGGGGTCGGAAAGACATGGCTTGCATGTGCCTTCGGTTCTCAGGCTTGCCGACAGCGTTTACCCGCTACGTTCTTCCGGGCGAGCGATCTTTATCAAGAGATCGCAGTTGCCAGCCATGACGGTTCGTTGCCTAAGCTCAAGGCCGGTCTGATTAAACCGAGTTTGCTTATCATCGACGACTTCGGTCTGAGCGAGATTTCTTCGCAAGCTGCGCAGGTGTTGCTGGATGTGGTGGATCGGCGGATGCGTACCGGATCCTTGCTGATCACAAGCCAGTTCACAACAGACCAGTGGCATGGGTTCTTCCCCGATCCGACCTTGGCAGACGCAATCCTTGACCGCGTGGTGCATCAGGCGCACCGGATTACGCTCAAGGGTGAATCCATGCGCAAGCTTCAGGCAAAGCGGAAGATGCCCCCCGCGTGATCATGTCGCTGGAACGATGAGCGTGACGTCAGCTTAGCGGTCACGGTGCCGTCCTGGTGCTCACGAGCACCGGGACGACTGATCAGTACGAATCGGAACTGGTGATCACGTCGAACTGGACTGACCGGTCACGAACGATCGGAATACGCATGCTCCCAAGCGAACACGATATTCACGACCAGCGCGTTCGGTTCAACCCAGAAAACTCGCTTGTCTCCGAGCGACGCTCCAGTTACCGGCGCCTTATGGAATATCCCTTTCCCGTGGGAACGAATGCCAATCTGGCGGTATTCGCCGGAAGATACGACGTCGACAGGCCGCGATACTTTGCGCAGAACGTTTTTTATCTGGAACGGCTTCCATTCATCCTCGAACCCGGCGAACCGGAGCTTCGGCTTCCTCATCCGATCGTCCTCCTACGCCTTGAACGGGGGGTGATGCCGAGCTCGCGGCAGAAGGCGGCGATCGTCTCGTCCGTCTTGCGGCTTTCCTCTTCGAGCTTGGTCAGTTCGGCAGCGACCGCCTCGAGGTCGATCGGCTCCTCTGCCTCGAAGGTCTCCACGTAGCGTGGAATGTTGAGGTTGTAGTCGTTCTCCGCGATCTCCTTCAGGCTGGCGACCCGGCTGTACTTTTCCTCGTCCTTGCGCGCCTTATACGCCGCGATGATCTTCTTGATATGTTCGGGACGCATGACGTTTTGCGTCTTCACTTTGTCGAAGTGCTGGCTCGCGTCGACGAAGAGCACATCATCGGGATTCTTCCGGCAGCGTTTGAAGACGAGTACGCACGTCGGAATGCCCGTGCCGTAGAAGATATTCGCCGGCAGGCCGATGACTGCGTCGAGGCAGTTCATCTTCTCGATCAGGTAACGCCGGATCACGCCCTCGGCCGCGCCGCGGAAAAGCACGCCGTGGGGGAGGACTACAGCCATGGTGCCGTCATCCGCCAAGTGCGACAGCATGTGCTGAACGAAGGCGAAATCCGCCTTCTTCGCCGGCGCGAGCCTCCCATACTGGCTGAACCGGTCGTCGTTCATGAAGAGCGGGCTCGCGCTCCAATGGGCCGAGAACGGGGGATTGGCGACGATCGCCTGGAACTGGAGCCCGAGGTGCTGCGGGTGTTCCAGGGTGTCCTCCTGCCTGATGTCGAAGTCGCTGTAGTGGACCCCGTGGAGGATCATGTTCATCCGCGCCAAGTTGTACGTGGTGCGGTTCAGTTCTTGGCCGTAGATCTTGTCGACGCCGTGGGCCTCACGTTTCACGCGCAGCAGCAACGATCCGCTGCCGCACGTCGGGTCGTACGCGCTTTTCAGCTTCGTCCTCCCGATCGTCACGAGCTTCGCGAGCAGGGTGGAAACGGGTTGCGGGGTGTAGAACTCCCCGGCCTTCTTCCCGGCGCCAGCGGCGAATTCGCCGATCAGGTACTCGTAGGCGTCGCCGAGCACGTCGGCGTTCGTGTCGGAGAGGTTGAAGTCGATCTTGTCGAGGTGGGAGAGGACCTTCGCGACCAGGTCGTTCTTGGCCTTCTCGGTGGCGCCAAGCTTCGAGGAGGTGAGGTCGAGGTCCTCGAACAGGTTGCTGAAGTCGTCGGCGCTGTCGGTGCCTAGGGTGCTCTGTTCGATGTTCTTCAGGATCCTGGCGAGGTCGCCGAGGATGAAATTGAAGCTCTCGCCATTCCCGCCGGCGTCGAGCCGGTTGGTTCCGCGCTGGGCGAGCGAATGGAAGAGCTCCGACGGCTTCAGGAAGTACCCGAGCTCCTGCACGGCCGCTTCGCGGACGGCCTCGACCATGGCAAGACCTTCCTCGGTCGCCTCGTCGAGGTCCGTGAACTTCAGTTTGTCCGCCTCGAGAACTTCGTCCCCAAACCTGGCGATCTTCTCGGAAAGGTATTTGTAGAAGATGAACCCCAGGATGTAGTCCCGGAACTCGTCGGCGTTCATCTTCCCCCGGAGGGCGTTGGCGATGTTCCAGAGCTGCTGCTGGAGTTGCCGGCGTTGTTCTTCTGACATTGTCGCTCGTACGAAAAGGTAAATGAGGTCGGGCTGCAGCCCGACCCTATCGGTGTTGGAAAGCGTCCGGGCAGAGGCAGAGGCCAGCTTGTGATCCCCGGAGAGCTAGTACCCGGCCTCTTTCTGATGCCGGAATGCCAAGACATACACCGCATCAACGGTCGGTTCATGCCGATACAGTGCGAGATAGCCGGAGTCCCCGAAGGCAATCACTAACTCGCGCAGTTCAGGCATGTCAGGAAACGGTCTGCCAATGTCGGGAGCTGTTTCCAGCAGCCGCAATTGCCGCTCGATCGCCTGACCCGCCCGCCGAGCGGCTTCAGGTGCTTTGGTGGCCAGGAACTCGCGGCATCGCTCCAAGCCTTCCGCTGCGCCTGCGGTAACGATTACGTGTGGCACGCAGGCACCGTCGTCTCGTCTTCGGTGCCCCAGGTGTTCAACCAGGTGCGAACTTCCTGCCCTGTCAGGTGCTGGCCTGTTTCTTGATAGGCCACCCACGATGCCAAGGCTTCCTGTTTGAAGCGTTCACGGGCTTCCTCACGCTCGACGTACTGCTGGATCGCTTCAAGCATGATCCAGTGTGCCGAGCGGCGGCGCTGACCGGCGAGTTGCTGGACGCGACCTTTCAACGCGTCGTCAATCTTGAGCGAGGTTGCCATGACTCTTCTCTTATCGCGAAGTAATACCGAAGGATACTCCGGTTCCTCCTGCTCTGCCCTGTCCGTCAAACGATCATTAGACCGTCAAGCTGGACAATGTCCGATAACGTGCTTGATCAACGCGTTCGCGGACAACAAGGTAGACGGACGGGATAGCGGACAAGAGGGCGGGCAATGGCACTGACGAAAGCCCACGCTCGGGTAACGGCCGCGTGGATGATCGCCAAGCCGTGCCGTACACCGGGCCAGGTCTCGGTCAATGTGCCCGGAGCCTCCGCGCAGCGCACGTTGCGACTCTTCACCTTGGCGCCCCGGCATGTCCCCTGCGAGATTGTGCTGGTTCGCGCACCACTCCAGAACTTCGCTGGCCATGTCGAGGGGGTCGTGTCCGGCACTGACGTGCCAGGTGCCGCGCGGATAATGGCCGACGCCGATGATGCGCCCGAGGTCGCCCTCGGCGATGCCCGGCGCGGTTTTCCGACCAGATGCCCCATGGGTAGTCGCAGGACGCATCGCCGCCGCTGGCCGCCAGTTGTCATTCCCACTCCAGCGGCAGGCGGATCTCCCATCCGGCCGGTCGTTCTATCGCAAGGCGGACCGACAGCCAGCGGCTGAAGGCGAACGCGTAGAACCATGACACGCGCCTGGCCGGGCGGTTGGAGAATTGAGGGTAGCGATTCTGGGGGGAATGGCGGCCGGCACCTAGTCGGACCACCAACGCGGATCATCGTAACCGTCGTCCGCATCGAGGGGGCCTGGAACTGCCGCCAGGTCACCGGGTAACGCGCAATGCGGAAGGGCGCGACGGCGAGGCGCGCCATCGCCTGACGGTCCTCGGCGATGTCGTGCCAGACAATGTCCGGTGTGCCGTCATGCACGCCGATGCCCGATCGGGGGTCTCCAATGGTGGCCAGGCGTTCGCCGATCTTGGCCCGTCGAGAATGATCAAGCTCGTCGTTGTCGAGTTCGTCGATGAGCCGCAGCGCCTCGGGTCGCAGGAAGCTGCGCAAGGGGTCTGTCTCGTTGTCCCAGGTGCGGCCGAGCCGGGTCAGCGCCTGATAGGCGAGCGTCTGTGCCTCGGCAGGCCAGGGCTGGTGCAAGGGCGTGCCCGAATCGGCCTGCCAGGCCTCGGCCTCCGCCTGCATGTGGCGCAGCAGTTGTAGCGATTCGCCGTGCTTGTGGAGCCGCGTCGAGAGCGTCGGGTTCCCTTCCTCCAATACGACGTGAGGCCGTCCGGATCATCCGCACGGCCTCGCATCAGGCCAGGAGACGGCGCTTCAGCCCCTCGCACGTTGCGGTATTAAGCATCCGACTTGTCGGACGGGCCCTTAACCCTCGTGGTCAGCGCAGGGACTCCGGCTTCGGCGGCCTGCCTGGCGGCTTGGGAGGCATTGCCGATCAGTTCGTTGGCGGTCTCGACCGAAGACCTGATCGTGGCGAACACGGCGTCGGAACCCGCCGGCGCCGACTTGGCAACCTGCTCAAGCGCGACCATGAAGGCCTTGTTCAGTTCGTCGAACTGGCTTTCGAACAGTCTGTTGAAATCCTGCTGCCCATGGGCGGCGATCTCATAGACGCCGCGCGTGTAGCCCACCGTCTTGTCGATCATCGGCTCAGCCAGCTTGACCTGCAGATCGGGGAGGTTCTGCGCGTCCCGCAACGCCATCAGGGTCCTCGTCGCCGCAACGCCGTCTTCCATCATGGCGCAGGCGGTGTTGACGTTCAGGGCGTTCAGGTGGTCGGCACGGGAGAACATGCTGTTGGCGATGGCAACGAGATTCTCCAGGTGGGTCTTGTTGAGGTTCGCGAACCGCTCGGGGGTGATGAACGGGGTCATGACGGTCTTCCTTCCATGGGCGCAACGAACGTGGGTTGAGACTCCGAGCGGCAATGGAGCGTTGTCGCTTGCGCAGTATTGCAATGCAACATTTCAGACATTGTATTCACCCCGGGTCTGCGCCCCAATCAACTCGTGCGCTGCAAGCCCCCGGCGCGCGATGCCCGCCGGTCGCAGAAGGTGCAGCCTCGATGGCGTACCCATGCCTGGCACTGGTGTCGCTGACGCGCAGCACCGTGCGGCAATGGGTTCAGCCCGATTCGTGACGCAGTACGTCGCGAATCGGGAACATCTGCTGGGGCAGACACGTGCAGCGCAGGTTGGTGATCGTTGGCCTGTCGCGCTCCTCGAGGTTCGCCGGTTTGCATCCAGCGGCACGCCCGGAGCCCTGCCTGCCCCGCGAATTTCCGACAGGGGGGTGGCGCCTTTGTCCGACCCCTCGCCTCGTTCTTCCTGACGCGCCCCATCGTCGGCGGCTGCGTCGCGGGCCCGGTCCCACCACCGCCCGGTGGGCGGCAGCTTGCGTTCGCCCTGGGCGAACGGAGGGCGGGGCTCGCGCCCCGCGTGCCGAGCTGAGGTGGGTGAAGGCGCGTTGCCTGCTGCCGATCTTCCTTTCGTCGTGACTGCCCATCGGGGCCGCCTTTGTTCGCTGCACCGTAGCCGGGCGCGGTCACGCGTCAAGGCGACCCCTTCGGGGCGCGCGGAGCGCGGCCTTGACGGGTGCCCTTGTGCGCCCCGCTCCGGGGGCAGCGAGGCGGCTCCGATGGGCAGAAACCACGACGAAAGGAGGCAGGCATGGCTGCAGCAACGCTCACCCACCCCACCCCGGCAAACGATGCGAGGCGTTCCCCCTCGAACTCCCCCGAGGCTCACCCACAGGCAGGCGGAGGACTTCAACTGGAGTTCGCCCTGAAAGTGGTGATGTCCGACGATGAGATTCTGGATCGTGCGCGGGACATTCTTGCCCGCCGGCTGCGTCAGGCGGAGACCGTTCTCGATTCGCCGTCGGTCGTGCGCGACTACCTGATGATGCATTGCGCCGAATTGCCGCATGAAGTGTTCGGCGTACTTTGGCTCGATGCACGGCACGCACTGATCGAGGATGAACGCATGTTTCGCGGCACCTTGACGCAGACCAGCGTCTACCCGCGCGAACTGGTCAAGGCTGCGGTGCTGAAAAACGCTGCGGCGTGCATCGTGTATCACAACCATCCGAGCGGCAGCGGTGAGCCGAGTCTGGCCGACGAGCGGCTCACCCAAAGCCTGAAGGACGCTCTGGCCATGATCGATGTGCGCGTGTGCGATCACTTCATCGTCGCCGGAACGGCGAAGCCCACCAGTTTCGCGGAACGCGGACTGCTTTGATCCCCGTCGGCCGGGCACGCGCGTGTCCGGCCGACGCCCTCTCGGTGCCCCGCGGTGGGGTGGGAGAGGCCTACACGAGAAAATCCCATGGGCGCGGCCGCGGGCAGGGCGATGCCCTGCCCGCGGCGCTGAAGATTGGCATTCCCGAGAAACCGCCGACGGCTTCGTGCCCGTCGAAGCACGATTGCACGTCTTTGACGCCGGGGCCCGGTGCCAAGAGGCGTTCGCTTGTTGTCGCTCGCACTCGCGCTCGAAACGGCGACACGGTGCGCTTCAGGCGCTGCCACATAGGGCACCTGCGCGCTGCTTCACCGCTGCACATCGCATTCCATTGCGGCACACTTCGCGACTTTCCGATCGAAATCGCCCGGTGCACTGGACTGTGAGGACTTAATGAAGCAGCGGCTTCTTATAATGAATGGCTCCCGGATCGTTCAAAGCGAGCAGGAGGGCCAATGGCGCAACGAGAAGGTCGACAAGGCCGGCGCCCTGAAGCCTGGCATCTACAACTTGTATTTGGCCCGCCCGGCCGACAAGACCGCAACCTGCACCGGCATGATCGTTCACGTCGACAAGGACGGCGTGTTCCAGCAGACCGGCAAGACCTATGTTGTGCATGCGCGCGCCGATTTCGACAAGGCTCCCGAGATCGGCAGCCTGATGCGCATCGGCTACGATGCGCAGGGCCGGGCCAGCCTGGCCGCTGAAACGGTCCAGCTCAGCCGCGGGCGCTCCCGCTCGCTTTAGCGGCTAAAGCGCTCAACCGGCGGGAACCGGGCCGGAAAAGGCGCGGGCGCTGTGTCCGGAAAGGTTCAGCGATGCACGCATCGGTCTGGCGGCACCTCTGCGGGCTCAGACAGTGGCGGCAAGGGGCAGCGCGCGGTCGCGGGTTCGCTGCGGGAACTGATCGGCCGGCCCGCGGGCCGGGAGGTGGACTTCGCTGCGGCACCGGGCGCGGTCCGGGCGCTCGAGTTCCCGCTCACGCGGCGCGCGCCCTCGGGCAAGGCTTGCGCCCTGCCCGCCCGCGCCCGGCGCCTTCGCTGCGCGCTGCGCTTGCCTCCTGGGGTCGGCTGCGCCCACCCCGCCGCGCTGCGCTTGGCCTCCCCGGAACCTGCCGGCAGCTTCGCTACCGGCCGGACCCCTCCGCCTCCACCCTCCCCTTTCTCCGCCCTTCGTCCGCTGCGGTGGGCCGCCTCACAGTGTTGATAGCAGCGCCAGCGCGGCCGCGAACACGGCCATGCCGGCGGCGATCAGGTTCAGGGTGGCAATGCGCCGGCCCTCGCGGATCGGGCCGGCAAGCTGCGCCAGCGCCGCATCGAGCTCGTGGCGAGCGGCGGTGGCGGCGGCCTTCGCGCCCGCCTCCATGCCGCTTTTCATGGCGTCCGTGCTCGCGTCGAGGGCGGCGTTGAGCGTGCGCTCGGCCTTGCTGCGGGCGTCCTCGCCCCAGCGGTGGGCGATGCCCTCGAGCTCTTCGCTGAAGCGATCGAGGGCTGCCTGCTGGGCGGCCGCGTGCTCGCGCATCAGATGCGCGTTCATCGTCTGCAGGATCATGATCGGGTCGTCGCGGCCGACGGCGATGCCGTGCCGGACCGCAATGTCCCGGATCAGGGTGTCGATCGAGTCCGGTTTCACAGCACCGCCGCCGTGTCGAGCTGGGCGAAGAGCTGTCCCTTCACGATCTTGAGTCGCTGGCGCGTCATGATCGTCAGCGTGTTGAGGGCGAGCGCCTCGTCGAAGGTGAGCCGTGCCTGCAGCATCTGGGCGAAGTCGCGGCCGTAGGTCTCTTCCTTGAGCGGCGGGATCTGGATGAGGGCGGACACCCGCGCCTTGTGGCTCAGGTACGCCTTCATCTGCTCGAAGCCCTTGCCCTCGTGCGCGATGGGCCCCCAGTACGGGTTCAACCAGGCGACGAACTGACACTGGGCGGGGAACTGGCCGGCGAGCTGGGCGAAGCCGCTGACCGTATCGGGCAGGGCCTGCCCGCCGGTGATCACGGTGTGCACGATGAGCGCGTGTCCCATGTCGTGCAGCAGGGCCGGCACTTGGTTGCTGATGAGGTAGTGCGACAGCGGCACGAAGGCGCTCGCGCCGTTGTCAATGATGACATCGCCCTCGGCGGCGGCGATCTGCTCGATGAGCGCATCGAAGTGCCGGGTGTTGATCTCGTCGCCTTCGAGGATGTTTACGCGCTGCACACCGAGCGCCCCGTAGCCTGCGAACGTGGCGTTGACCGGATCGGTGTCGAGGCACAGCGGCGCCCGTCCCTTGCCGGCCTTGTACTGGGCGAGGACGGCCGCGATCATCGACTTGCCGACGCCGCCCTTGCCTTGCAGAACCATGTGGATCGTTGCCATCAGAACAGGTCCTCCGTCTTCGGGGTGGCATTGAACGTGAAGCCGCCCACCGAGGGTGGGGGCGTCTTGCGGGGTTCGCCCGGTGCGGGCGGTGGGGTGGGCGCCGGCGGTGCGGGCGGGGACGGTGAGCCTGTGGCAGCGGGCGCCGTGCGCAGGTAGCGCTTGACGTGCTGGGTGAAGGTCTCGTAGCGGCAGGCGAGGCGTCCGGTGGCGGTGAGGTGCGCCCAGATGGTTTTCATGGCATAGCCGGCCTCGAGCGCCGCCCTGACATCCTCCTTCACGGCCAGGAAGGCGACGATGTTGCGGTCCTGGCGCGGCCGTGGTGCGGCGCGCCGGCTCACCCAGCCGGCCAGTTCCTCGGTGTAGCGTGTCGTCATCCTGATCCCTCCTTTCGGGCCGCCTGTCCGCGACTCCGCGTATTTCCGTGCACTCCTGCGCGCTACGACCTGCAATCCCTGCGCAAAAAGGCGCAATTCCTGCGCATTCCGCCGCTACGACAACGGGATTATGGATGAGCTTGCACAATTTCGCTATATCCGTCTAGTATGCGGTCATGGTTTAGCGCAGGAATGCGGATAAATGCGGTTCCGCGATGCGTTCCCTTTCTGGCGTCATGAGGTCTGAACGGCGGGCAGGATGGGCGAAGTTGGCTAACCGGCAAGCCGGTCATCCCCCTTCGCTTTGGCCTTATTCGCGCCGGGGGCGCTCAACGGAATCCTGCTCTGCGAGGCCCAGCCGGCTCCCGCCGGCATTCACAGCGAGGTGTGAGGATGGATGGGACGGTGAAACGCGCTGCCCGACCGGCGGCGGCCGAAGCAGCAAGCGCGGCGCCGGGCGCCGCCCCGCAAGGTGCCGCCCCGCAAGGTGCCGCCCGGCGCGCCCATCACCTGCGCGTGCCGGTATTGCCTGACGAGAGGGCGCTGATCGAAGCGCAGGCGCAGCGCGCGGGCATGAGCGTCGCCCGTTTCCTGCGCGAGGTCGGACAGGGCTATCGCATCGGCGGGGTGGTCGATTACGAGCAGGTGCGCGAGCTCGCGCGGATCAATGGCGATCTGGGGCGCCTCGGCGGGCTCCTGAAGCTGTGGCTCACCAACGACGAGCGCACCGCGCAGTTCGGCGAGGCGACGCTGCGCGCGGTGCTCGCGCGCATCGAGGCCACGCAGGAGCAGATGGGCGAAGTGATGATGAAGGTCGTCCAGCCTCGGGCCGGGCGCGAGCCTTTTAGCGGCTAAAGAGACGAAGGCGCGCCTGTGATCGCCAAGCACGTGCCGATGCGCACGCTCGCCAGGAGCAACTTCGCCGAGCTGGTGTCGTACCTGACCGACGCCCAGGACAAGACCGAGCGGCTTGGGGATATCCGCGTGACGAACTGCGCGGCCGCCACGCTGCCGGCGGTGATCGGCGAGGTGCTGGCCACCCAGCGGCAGAACACCCGCGCGGCGGGCGACAAGACGTTTCACCTGCTGGTGAGCTTTCGGCCGGGCGAGGCACCGGAGGCGGCGACGCTGCAGGCGATCGAGGCGCGCCTCGCTGCCGGGCTGGGTTTTGCGGAGCACCAGCGCGTGAGCGCGGTGCATCACGACACCGACAACGTGCACCTTCACATCGCCATCAACAAGATCCATCCGGAGCGGCGCACGCTGCACGAGCCGTTCCAGTCGTACCGCACGCTCGCGGATCTGTGTACGACGCTCGAGCGCGAGTACGGCCTGCAGACGGACAACCATGTCTCGCGCCGTTCGGTGGCCGAGGGGCGCGCGGCCGACATGGAGCGCCACGCCGGCGTCGAGTCGCTCCTCGGCTGGGTGCGGCGGGTGTGCCTCGAGGATCTCCTGGGGGCGCATTCCTGGGCCCAACTGCACCAGGTCCTGTCGGACAACGGACTCGTGCTGCGCCCGCGCGGGAACGGGCTCATCGTTGAATCGCGTGACGGGACGCGGGTGAAAGCCAGCACGCTGGCCCGCGAACTGTCGAAACCGGCGCTGGAGGCGCGGCTGGGACCGTTCGAGGCGCCGACCGAGGTGCTCGCCGATGGGGCGTCCGACGGGCCGCCCTCCCCCTCCCCCGCCGTTGGCCCGCACTACAGCAAGGCGCCGGTCCGCCTGCGCATCGATACCACCGCGCTGCATGTGCGCTACCAGGCTGAGCAGCAGCGCTCATCGGCGCAGCGCAGTGAGGCGCTGGCGAGCGCCCGGCGGCGCAAGCTGCGCGCCGTCGACGACGCCCGGCGGGCGAACCGGCTGTGGCGGGCGACGATCAGGGTGGCCGACGGCAAGGGCATCGACAAGAGGCTGCTGTATGCGCAGGCGAGCCGCGCGCTGCGCGAGCGGCTCGCGCAGATCCACACGGCGTACGCCAGGGAGCGGGCCGTGCTCTACGACGGTTTCCGGCGGCGGACGTGGGCCGACTGGTTGAAGCACGAAGCGCTGCAGGGCAACGCCGAGGCGCTCGCGGCGCTGCGCGCCCGCGAGGCCGCGCAGGGGCTCACGGGCAACACCCTCGCGGGCGCGGGAACAGGAGCGGGCGCGAATGTGGATCCGTTGGGGCCGGGCCCGGACCCCGTTCAGGACACCGTCACGAAGAAGGGCACGATCCTCTTTCGGGCCGGATCCTCGGCGGTGCGGGATGACGGCGACCGGCTGCAGGTGTCCCGCACGCTCACGCGCGAGGGCGTCAAGGTCGCGCTGGGCCTGGCGATGGCACGCTATGGCGGCGAGATCACCGTCTGCGGCACGCCCGAATTCAAGGCCCTGGTCATCCGGGTGGCGGTGGACGCCCGGTTTCCCCTCACCTTCGCCGACCCCGCCCTGGAAGGGCGGCGGCAACGGCTCTTCACCCAGGAGACGGCTCATGAATCCACTGAACATCCCGAGCGAGGACGCGCTGATCGAGGCCGCCCTCGCGGTGCTGGGGCCCGAGCCAATCGATACGGCAGTCGATCCGACGAGCGATCCGGTGACCGACCGGATGAGAACCGCGCCGGCGCCGGTGTCGACGCACACGCCCGTGCCGCCGGAAAGCCCCACCCTGGCCGCGCTGGAGGCGTCCCGCCGCCCGCATCCCGGCACCGTCTGCGAGGCCTGTCCGAACTCGGTGTGGTTCGCTTCGCCGGCGGAGGTGAAGTGTTACTGCCGGGTGATGTTCCTCATCACCTGGAGCAGCGCGGAGCCGCACCAGATCACCCACTGCGACGGGGCGTTGCCGGCGCCGGCGGACTGCGCGCAGGCCGGATGACACCGGCGCAGCGTGCCGCGGCCGGCCGCTACATTGCAGAGCGCGAAGAAAAGCGGCAGAAAGGAATTGATATACCGAAACATGACCTCTATGATGGGCGTGCCGGTGTCATTTTCTTTGCCGGTCTGCGCACCGTCGACGGTCAGTCACTGGCGCTTCTCAGGCCGGGCGATGCGGCGTCGAGTGTAAGGGCGAGCGGGAATGCGGGTGCGGAACGGGGCGCGGACGTCGTGCTGGTCCTGCCGGTCGATGCGGCCACGGCGCGGCGCCTGTCCCGCGTTCCGCGGGGCGATGCGGTGAGCGTGTCGCCGCACGGCACGATCCAGCGTACGGGAGGGCACAGTCGATGAAGCTCGAGGTGAACAACGCGGTCGGTCCGCAGGTGCGCGCCGGGCGTGCGCCTGGCGGCAAGCTGTTGCCCGTGCTCGGCGCGGTATCGCTCGCGGGTGGCCTGCAGTCGGCCACCCAGTTCTTCGCTCACCGCTTCGGCTACCCGGCGCAGTTGGGCGAACATCTGCACCACGTCTATGCGCCGTGGGCGATCCTCGAGTGGGCCTCGAACTGGTCGGCCCGTTATCCGGACGAGCTCCTGCAGGCGGCCAGTGTCGGCATGATGGTGTCGGCATTGGGGCTCTTCGGGGTCGCGGTGGCGAAAGTCGTGTCGTCCAACTCGTCGCGGGCGAATGCCACGCTGCACGGCTCGGCGCGCTGGGCCGGGAAGACGGACATCGAGGCCGCCGGGTTGCTGCCCCGACCGCGCACCCTGCGGGACGTCCTCACCGGCGAGGCGGCCCGCCGTTCGGCGGGCGTCTATGTCGGGGGTTGGGAGGATGCGCGTGGCCGGTTTCACTACCTGCGCCACGACGGGCCCGAGCATGTGCTGACCTACGCCCCTACCCGTTCGGGCAAGGGTGTGGGTCTCGTGGTGCCGACGCTGCTGTCCTGGGGGGCGAGCGCGGTGGTCACGGATCTCAAGGGCGAGCTGTGGGCGCTCACCGCCGGCTGGCGCAAGGCGCATGCCCGCAACACGGTGCTGCGCTTCGAGCCGGCCACGGCCAGCGGCAGCGTGTGCTGGAACCCGCTCGACGAGATCCGGCTCGAGACGGAAGACGCGGTGGGCGACGTCCAGAATCTGGTGACGCTGATCGTCGATCCGAACGGAAAGGGGCTCGAATCGCATTGGCAGAAAACCGCCTTCGCGCTGCTGGTGGGCGTCATTCTGCACGCGCTCTACAAGGCGAAGGCCGATGGGGTCTCGGCCACGCTGCCGGCGGTCGATGCAATGTTGGCCGATCCGAACCGCGATGTCGGCGAGCTGTGGATGGAAATGGCCACCACCGGGCACCTCGACGGCCAGCCCCACCCGGCGATCGCCTCCGCGGCACGCGACATGATGGATCGCCCGGAAGAGGAAGCCGGCTCGGTGCTCTCGACGGCGAAGTCCTACCTCGCCCTGTACCGCGATCCGGTCGTGGCGCGCAACGTCAGCCGCTCGGAGTTTCGCATCCGCGATCTGATGCACGCGGACGATCCGGTGACGCTCTACATCGTCACCCAGCCCAACGACAAGGATCGGCTGCGCCCGCTGGTGCGCATCCTGGTGAGCATGGTGGTGCGCCGCCTGGCCGACCGGATGGCGTTCGCGCACGGCCGGCCGGTGGCGCACTACCGGCACCGGCTGCTGCTCATGCTCGACGAGTTCGCCGCCCTCGGGCGGCTGCCGATCCTGCAGGAGGCGCTCGCCTTCGTGGCAGGTTACGGCATCAAGTGCTACCTGATCTGCCAGGACCTCAACCAGTTGAAGAGCCGGGAGACCGGCTACGGGCCGGACGAGACGATCACGTCCAACTGCCATGTGCAGAACGCCTATCCGCCCAATCGCCTCGAGACCGCCGAGCACCTGTCACGGCTCACCGGGCAGACCACCGTGGTCAAGGCGCAGGTCACCACCAGCGGGCGGCGCACCGCGGCGATGCTCGGCCAGGTGTCGCGCACCTTCCAGGAAGTGCAGCGGCCGCTGCTGACGCCGGACGAGTGCCTGCGCATGCCCGGTCCGCGCAAGGGCGCCGATGGTCACATCGAGGCTCCGGGCGACATGGTCGTGTATGTGGCCGGGTTTCCGGCGATCTACGGCAAGCAGCCGCTCTACTTCAAGGACCCGGTTTTCCGCGCCCGGGCTGCGGTGCCGGCGCCCGCGGTCACCGATCGCCTGGTTTCTTTCGCCGACACGGGCGAGGCCATCCGGCTATGAGTGCGCCACGGACCTTCGCCCCCGGCAGGCGGCGCGGGCGGCACCGGGTGCCAGGGCCCGTGGGCCGGATCGCTGCCGGCCTGGCGCTGGCGGGGGTCGTCGTGCTCGCCGGGGCGGCGCTCGCCCAGGCGGCGGGCGTGCGCATCAACACGACGCGCAGCATTCCGGTCGGTCTCTACCGGGTGAGCCGTGCGCCCGCGATGCCCGGCGCATATGTGCTGGTCTGTCCCCCGCCCACCCCGCTCTTCGATGAAGCCCGGGCGCGCGGCTATCTGGGCGCGGGCTTCTGCCCGGGCGGTTACGGCTACCTGATGAAGCGCCTCGTCGCCGCGCAGGGGGACGAGATCGCGGTGTCCGATGTGGGGGTGTCGGTCAATGGCGTGCTGCTGGCGCTCACGGCGCCGCGGGCGGCCGATGTCGGCGGACGGCCCCTGCCCCGCTGGCGGACGGGTCCTTACCGGCTCGGGGCCTCGGAGGTCCTGCTGATGTCGGAGATCAGCGCCACGTCCTTCGATGCGCGTTACTTCGGGCCCCTGCCCCGCGCTCAGATCGTGACGGCGCTGGCCCCGGTGCTCACCTGGTAGCGGGAGGCCCGTATGAAAGCGCCGGCCGTCTCGCTGTTCATCGCCACGCGGCGCGCCAGGGCGCCCGCCACCGTTCCACCCCCCGCACGCAGAGGAGTCCCGACCATGACCGAGCCCATTCCCATTCCCGATCCCGACGCCACCGCCGCCGATACGCGGGAGCTTGCGAGCGGGACGACCTCCGGCACGATCCGCGACACGATTGCCGCCGCGATTTCAGCGAAATTCGTCGATGCGATGACGCCCGGCTACCGGGTCGAGTTCGATCCGTTCGAGGCCGAGCGCGCGGGCGCCTTCGTGGAGGACGCCCTGAGCGAAGCCGACGCCTTCGAGAGCCAGCTCGAGCGCATCGAGCCGGCCGTCCCCGGTCGCGCGCGGGAGGGCTGAGATCATGGCCGAGACCCGGAAACCCTTCCATGAAACGGTGGCTGAGCGCCTGATCGCCCAACTCGAAGCCGGCACCGCGCCCTGGCAGCGGCCGTGGGCGCCCGGTGAGCCGGGCGCCGTCCTGCCGCTCAATCCGACCACCGGCAAGCGTTACAAGGGCATTAACGCGATTCACCTGATGAGCCAGGGGCGCGCCGACAACCGGTGGATGACTTACCGGCAGGCCGCTGCCGTTGGGGCCCAGGTGCGCAAGGGCGAAAAAGGGACGCCCGTCCAGTACTGGCAGTTCAGCGAAGAGCAGGTCCGGCGTGACGAAGCGGGCCGCCCGGTGCTTGATGGCGACGGCGAGCCGGTCAAGCAGACCGTCCAGCTCGAGCGCCCGCGCGTTTTCTTCGCCACCGTGTTCAATGCCGAGCAGATCGACGGTCTGCCGCCGCTGGCGCACACGGCGCCGGCGTGGGATGCGCTCGAGCGGGCCGAGCACATCCTGGCCGCCTCGGGGGCGGTGATCCGCCACGGCGAGCAGAACCGGGCCTTCTATCGGCCCGCGACCGACACGATTCACCTGCCCGAGCGCAGCCAGTTTCCGGGCGCCGACACCTACTATGCGACGGCCCTGCATGAGCTCGGGCACTGGACCGGGCACGCGTCCCGGCTCGCCCGTGATCTCGCGCATCCGTTCGGCAGCGAGGGGTACGCGAAAGAAGAGCTGCGCGCCGAGATCGCCTCGATGATCCTCGGCGACGAGCTGGGCATCGGGCACGATCCGGGGCAGCACGCCGCCTACGTCGGTTCATGGATCAAGGCGCTGCGGGACGATCCGCTGGAGATTTTCCGGGCGGCGGCCGAGGCCGAGAAGATCAAGGACTATGTGCTGGCCTTCGAGCAGCAGCAGCAGGTTCAGGTGCAGGGTCTGGAGCACGACGATGCAGCGCGTGCGTCCGCACAGCAGATGCATCCGGACGCATTCCTCGACAGCACCAGCGTGCTGCGCCGCTGGGCGTCAGCCGAGCCGCTGCCTGCCGACTGGCAGGGCCTCGCGCGCAGCGACACCACCTTCTTCTATGTGGGCCGCGAAGGCGAGGAACGTTCCTTCACGCCGCTGAACGCGGCCACGTTCGAGGATGCCCGCCGGGAGGCGGCCGTCGTCCGGGCGTTGGCGGTGGACATCGACGCAATCCTCGGTGACCCGGAAGTGACCTTCAGCCACTTCGAGGCCTTTGTGGGCGCTTCCCTGCCGGAAGCCTTGCGCAGCCGCGGCCTGACGACCGTGGGGCACGTCACCGGTCATGACCCTGGTCAATTCCGGGAGAAGGCGCATGACCGCCTCTCCCCCGTGTTTGGCCTCGAGCCGGCCGATTCGCGGATGGGCGAGCCCTATCTCGAGCGCAAGGGCCTGGCCCAGGCGTTCGCCCTGAAGGCTGAACAGCTCTTCCAGACCCTGCAACAAGGACAGGAGACGAACATGGCGCAGGCACCGCAACAGGCGGCCCCGGAGGTCGCCGAGACGTGGACGCTGGAACAGCTCGAGCACGGCACGCTGATGCGCGCCCTCGAGACCGCGAACTTCGCCCGGATCGAGCGCGTCGCCGAAGTCCTCGACGCGATGCAGCCGCTCAACACGCAGAACGCGTTCTGGACGCGGCATGCACTGCCGCAGGATCCGGATGCGCTCGACGCGAAGATCGCGGCGGCGATCGAGCCGCTCGAGCAGCTCCGCGAGGAAGCCATGGTGGGCGAGGCGCGCAAGGCCGGCGATCGGGCGGCGTTCGATCGCGCGGCGCGTGACGCCTTCGACATTGCCTTGCCACACGACTGGAACGGCCAGGTCGTGGTGCAGGCGAGCGCCGAGGTCTCGTTCAACGGCGCCACCCACGTCGTGGCGGCGACTGATGTGGGGGTGGCGCCCAGGCTCTGGAGCGTCTACGCCCAGCGCGAGGATGGACGTCTCGCGTTCGTGCAGGACTTCGGAAGCGCCCGCAAGGCCGAGCATCTGGCGTTCCGGCTGACCGTGATTGCCGCCCATTCGAGCGACGACGAGCAGGAGCGGGCAGCCATCCTGGCGCGTGCGCACGAGGATCGCGTCCGGCGCGATCCGGACCGCACGGACGAGGACGTCCGGGCGGCCGAAGCGGCGCGCAAGGCGGCGGACCTCGATGCAACGCTTGCCGCGGCGGATAGGCAAGGCCACGGCGCCGAGCATCTGGCACAGGCCGGGCGGACCTACCTGCAGGTTCCATACAAGGACAAGGACGAGGCCAAGGCGCTCGGGGCACGCTGGGACCGGCAGGAACAGGCGTGGTACCTGCCCCCAGGGGTCAATGGGGCGCCCTTTGCCAAATGGATGCAGGCGGCCGCAGAGCCCCGCCAGGGCCCCCGTGCCGGCCCGCAGGCCGGTCAGGACCGCATCTATCTGGCCGTGCCCTATGGCGAGCGGGCCGCGGCGAAGGCTGCTGGCGCCGCGTGGGACAGGGCCGCGCGGTCCTGGTATGCCGGCCCGAAGGCCGACCTGGAGCGGCTGCAGCGCTGGCTGCCCGACAACGTGTCGGCGCAGCAGGCGCCGGCGATGAGCCCGCGCGACGAGTTCACCGACGCGCTGCGCTCGGTGGGGTGCGAGCTGAGCGGCGATCACCCGATCATGGACGGCAGGACGCACCGGATCGGCGTCGAGGGCGACCGCAAGGGTGAGCAGGCGGGGTTCTATGTCGCGCACCTGGACGGCCACCCGGCCGGCTACATCAAGAACAACCGCACCGGGGTCGCGATGACCTGGAAGTCGAAAGGCTACGTCCTCGACGACCAGGAGAAGGCCCGGTGGGCGGCCGAGGCGGCGGGCAAGCTCGCCGCCCGCGCCCGCGAGCAGGAGCGCGCGCACGAAGCGGCGGCGCAGCGCGTGGTGAAGCAGCTGGCCGATCTGGCGCCGGTGGTGGCGCCGACCCCGTATATCCGGAGCAAGGGAATCCAGGTCCACCCCGGGGTCTTCACCGACAAGGAGGGGAAGACCACCTGCATCCCCGCCTACGATGTGCATGGCAAGCAGTGGACGATGCAGTACATCCAGGAGGATGGCACCAAGCGTTTTGCGAAGGACAGCCGCAAGGACGGGTGCTTTCATGCGGTCGGCGGCCTGGAGGCGCTCGCCCGTGCCCCGGCGCTCGTCATCTCCGAGGGGTACGCGACGGCGGCCACCAACGCCGAGGTGCTGGGCTTTGCGACGGTCGCAGCGTTCGACTCGGGGAACCTGGCTGCAGTCGCCCGGGCGTTGCACGAGACGTTTCCCGACAAGCCCGTCCTCATCCTGGGGGACGACGACCGGCAACTGGAACTCACGCAGGGCACCAATGCCGGTCGGGTGAAAGCCGAGGAAGCCGCGAAGGCCGTGGGGGGCAAGGCGCTGCTGCCGATCTTCGCACCGGGCGAGAACGCCTATCCCGCCGAGTTGCCCCCCATTACGCCGCAGCGCTACCGGGCGCACCTTCGCGCCACCAAAGCGCTGGAGGATGCGCAGAAGGCGTCTGAGGGGGCGTCTGAGAGCGTGAAGCTCACCGGCCAGCAGGTGGCGGAGCTGAAAGGCGCTCTGCTCAGCGACCTGCAGATGGCGGCCCTCGAGCACATGAAGGCGCACACCGACTTCAATGACCTGGCGACACGGAGCGTGCTCGGTCGCGAAGGCGTTGAACGTCAGTTGAAGGCTAAAGTCAGCCGCGTGATCCACGAGGACGAACTGAAGCGCGAGCACACACCGGAACCGGAGAAGGAGCACAACATCCACGCGCCGCTGCAGCCCAGGCGTGTGGCGCGGATCGCTTGACCCGGCGGGCTCGTCGGCAACTGCGATCGGGCGAGCTGATCGACGAAGCGCTGAAGAGCACCACGCAGGCCCACATCGAAGCGCTCGGGCCGTCGTCTGCATCACCGCTTCCCTGTCAGGACTTCCCTCGTCGGCTTATCCTGGATGACCGGTTTACGGAGGCCAACTCGGAGCTCGCGTTGGCTCAACCCGGCCAGGAGCGGAAACTCACCACGTACAGATAGCTTCCATTGAAACGGCGGCTGCACTCCGAAACCTGCCGTAGGGGCAATTCACACAACGCGGTCTGAACTGCCGATGATGCTGGTTCAATTGAATGATGGGTGCCGCGCAGATTGCAGACGCTGAAACACTCTAAGGAGATCGGTTAACCGAAGCGCCTTTGAGTTTGGGCGTCGCTGAAGGAAAAAGCCAAGGCCTGAGCAAGCGGGTCAACTGTGGCGCAACCCCCCAAGTCATGATGATCACGACCAGCACCGTCAAGAGAAAAATTCGGGCGAATAGAGACCAGGGCGCGAGCACTTCCCCTAGCAGCAGAAAGAGCAGATACACCGTCGGAAATATTCCCAACCAGGTGACGACCGCCACTTTCCAGCGCGGCGGCTGGCCCTGTTTGGGGCCGGGCTGAGGCTGAAACCAGTGCGCCAGTCCTGAAATGCCGCGCACCACTGCCGGGCCATCGATATAGGGGGCAATGCTGGCGGTGCCGGCGGCCCGCTCAGCCGATTGCTGCCAAGCTTCAAGACTGCCGGCGTCCTTGAACGCCATCAGGGCGTGGTACAGCGTATCCTCCACCGCCTCGTCGTCGCCTGGGTGTACCAGTTGGGCGCCGAGGCAGCCGGGAAAGACCTTTGCCGCAGTAATGAACTCGGCCATCAGCCATTCAAACTCGGCCTCATGCCCGGGTTTCGCACGGCGGCTGACCAGCAGCAGAACGGGGTGGGTTTGCGGTTCGCTCATGATCGAAATCTATTCGGCTTGGCGCATTCAAGCTTTGAGCGAAGGTATCAGCACCTGAATCAGTTGCTCACCTTCAGGCGTTGTCCAGCTACCGGCAAGCTCGGCGATCAATTGGTTGGTCGTGGTCAGCGTGACGCCTGCGCGCTCCATTCGGCGCAAAGCGATATCGTCAGCCATTTTGGTGGGAGATCCGCCCGCATCGGCAACGACCTGCACCTCGAAACCATCACGCACCAGGCTCAGTGCCGGATAGACCGTACATACGTCATTGGTGACGCCCGCGATGATCAGCTTCTTGCGACCAGTCGCCTTGACTGCTGCAGCGAAGTTCCCGTCGTCCATGGCGTTCACAATGCCGAAGCGCTTGATGCGCGCAGCAAATTCAGCGGGCAGGATGCTTTCCAGTTCGCTCAGCAACGGCCCCTGGGCGTACTCTTCCATGCTGGAGGTCAGCACGACCGGCATTTTCAGGATGCGGGCCGATTGCGCCAGCATCAAGGCATTCATTTTCATGTCGTCGAACGAAATCGAATGGACCCAGCTCATGGTGCCAACCTGATGATCGATCAGCAGCATGGCGGCGTTGTCGGCACTAAATTTTTCGTAGCTCATTGCTTTCTCCTTGGGGAAATTAGAGGCAGTACGCCCCTTCAACCGGGACTGGCAAGCAGTCCCAATGACTTAAATCGAGCCAAATTCACCGCGTTGGTAAGCGGCAATCCGGTCAGCGAGAGTTTCAGCGGACGCCAGCGCCATCGGCCCTTGCCAATGCACCGGCTGACGTAGCGGCGTTCCGGAAAATACGACCACCTTGGCATTGCCGTCCTTCGCCTGGAGCGCAATTTCACGCAACGTGGCCTGTGCCGGGAACACGGGCAAGCGTGGTTCATTGGCAGCAAAGCTTTGACCATCAATCACCAGCGTGCCAAAGATCGGCATGATGAAAACGCTGTGACCGTCAGGAATCGGCACGGACAGACTGGCGCCCTCATCCAGCGAGATATCGAGCAGGCAAACCTCCGTCGGCGGACGCAGCGGGGAGCGTGCTTCACCAAAAGCGCCGAGGGGAACGCGAACCTTAATCCCCGGCAGATGCACCACCGGCACATCCTGCGGTTCAAGGCTGAGCGCAAAAGCTTCAGCACCCTGCCGTTCAACCGCCAGATTCACGAAGATTTGCAGCATATGCACGGTCTTGCCGCTTTCGGCCGGCACCTCGCTGTGCACGACGCCCCGACCGGCAGCTGTCCAGTGCAGGCCCCCGGGCTGGATAAGGTTGCGCGTACCGAGAGAATCCCGGTTGTTGACGCCGCTTTCCGAATCGAGAAAGAGATAGGACACCGCCGAGAACCCGGCATGCGGATGCGTCGGGAAGGTCGCCGCACTCATCCAGGCATGATCGACACCGAGGAAAGGATCGATCGGTGCGGCCATCTCGCCACCCCGCAGGGAGTACGCGCGAAAGCCGCTGCCGATGTTCATGCGGTGTAACTGGGGTCGTCTCAGAAAACGGAAAATAAAGCACGCTAAGGCATAGCCGAACCTGCCAAGCTTGCTCCACCCTGTAGTGACGCGATCAGCGGGCAGGAAACGTTCCCCCTTCGCGCATGGCAGGCGCACACCAACTCAGACAGCACGGCCTCCATGCGCGCCAGGTCAGCCATTTTCTCGCGCACGTCCTTGAGCTTGTGCTCGGCCAGACTGCTGGCTTCCTCGCAATGGGTGCCATCCTCCAGCCGCAGCAGCTCGGCGATCTCATCCAGGCTGAAGCCCAGCCGCTGGGCTGATTTCACGAAGCGCACCCGCGTTACATCCGCCTCGCCATAGCGGCGGATGCTGCCATAGGGCTTGTCGGGGTCTCCTCGTTTTCAGTGCAATAAGTGACGGTACGCAAAGCTAGCACTGGCGCGGGGGTGGTCTGGGTAGACCGTTGATTTCATTGACTTTCCTGTTCGCTTTGTAAACGGGTATGGTGGCCTCCCACTTTTGAGGTTCACGATGCAGGGTTGGCACACAACGTTTTTGGGGATGCGTGGGCTCCCCCGCGATATCAGCGACTTCGAGATGAAGGCATTTTTCACCTTCGATGGTGCCGAGCGCGACGCAATCAATGCACGCCGAGGTGATTCCCACAAGCTTGGTCTGGCGCTCCATATTGGTTTCCTGCGCATGAGTGGGCGTTTGCTCGGTGCCTTTCGGGTAATTCCAGTAGCCTTGTGGCGCCACCTTGGCAACGAGCTTGGCATTGCAGCACCAGAAGTCGCCTCGCTGAGAGCCATGTATGAACGCGGGCGCACGCTATTCGATCACCAACAAGTAGCCTGCACGGTCCTTGGATTCCAGTGGATGAGCGAGCACCAGCGCCGCTCACTGGTACGTGAACTGCGCGACGAAGTGGCGCGCTGCGCCGACCGCGATCAGCTACTCGTGCGGGCGCGTCAATGGCTGTACAAGAACAAGCTGGTGATCGTGCACGAGCGGGCAATTCGGACACTGATTGCGGCGGCACTTGCCCAGCTTGAAGTTGAAACAGGCACCGCCATCGCCGCCAGCGTTGATCCAGCAACACTTGATCGCTGGCGAGCCTCAGTTTCAGAGCTGCGCCCAGATGGACAAACCCAGCAGAGTTGGCTATGGGCTGCACCGGCGAAACACTCAACCCGCCAAATCAGCGAGGTACTGGAGCGCATCGACCTGCTTTACACGCTGGACGTTCATAAGCACCTGGCAGACATCCCCGATCTCATCTTGCGCCGCTACGCGCGCCGACTTGTCTCCAGGCCGCCCTCAGCCGGAGCCAAGATCAAAGAGCCAGCGCGCACCGTGGAGGTCGCATGCTTTCTTCGGTATTGCCTGTTCACCACCACAGACCAGTTGATCCTTATGGTGCAGCGCCGGATCGCCGATCTGTGGCGTCAGGCTGCCGCCGATGTCCCCGCTACCGTCAATTGGGCCGCAATGTACAAAACGCTGCTCGGCGAACTTGTTGCCTTGAGCGCGCAAGGTGCGGTGCCAGATGCTGAGTTGCGTGCCCGTCTTGAAGCCTTGATCACCGAAACCCAGAAACGCAAACCACCGAGCAGGGCCTCCCTGGTCCGCGAGGGATTGATTGATGGAATTCGCCCCGTGCGGTCGTTGCTCGTCGCCATTGCAAAGCTGCCCTGGCAGGCCACCGGCGAGCATCCTGCCATCGAGTACCTTGCCAAGCTGCAAGCTTTATATCTCAAAGGATCCAGAAAGCTGCCAGTTGAAGTGGTGGCACCAAGTCTGGGAATGATC
Organism: Thauera sp. K11; assembly: GCF_002354895.1. Classification (NCBI taxonomy): domain Bacteria; kingdom Pseudomonadati; phylum Pseudomonadota; class Betaproteobacteria; order Rhodocyclales; family Zoogloeaceae; genus Thauera; species Thauera sinica. The sequence goes on along the minus strand of NZ_CP023440.1, from coordinate 9,455 downwards.
TGGCAGGTTTCGATCTCCAGCCCAGACCGGGAACGGGCGTTTCAGGCGTTGGAGGTGGCCACCCTGTTTGCCCTGCGCCGCGCGGTGCGCAATGGCTCGGTCTGGATTGAGCACAGCCTGAGCTTTCGGGGTCGTGCGCGCTTGTTCTTCACGGACGAGCGTTGGCAGGCAGAGTCCAAGAAACACTATGCCCGTCTATCGTTACCCAGCAAGGCTGCCACTTTCTTGAAGCCTTTGCTGGCCAGAGTAACTGCCGGTGTCGATGCGGTGGCCGCTGCAGCCCGCAGTGGCGTACTGCGCGTGGATGATGAACTCCATTTGTCGCCATTGCCCGCAGAGGACGAAGACCCAGAAGTGACCAAGCTGCGCGCGGCTTTGGATCACCGCATCGGTGAGGTTCAATTGCCGGAAGTGATTCTGGCCGTTGACGCCCAGGTGCGCTTTAGCTGGATCATGCTCGGACGTGAGCCGCGCTCTACCGACGAGCTGCTGATGGTCTATGCCGGCATCATGGCCCACGGCACCAGTCTGACTGCGGTCGAATGCGCGCGCATGATTCCGCAATTGTCTGCCACCAGCATTCGCCAGGCCATGCGCTGGGCGCGGGACGAACGGCGTCTGAGCCAGGCCTGCCAGGCTGTGCTGGAATTCATGCAGCGACACCCGATTGCCGCCACCTGGGGGCGGTCCGATTTGGCATCTTCTGACATGATGAGCATGGAGACCACCAAACGGGTGTGGCAAGCCCGGCTTGATCCTCGGCGCAACACACCTTCCATTGGAATCTACTCCCATGTAAAAGACCGGTGGGGCATCTTCCATGCGCAGCCCTTTGTGCTCAATGAGCGCCAGGCGGGCGTGGCCATTGAAGGTGTCATCCGCCAAGAAAAGCTGGAGACCAGCCAGCTTGCTGTGGATACCCATGGCTACACCGACTTTGCCATGTCACATGCCCGTTTGCTTGGTTTTGATCTTTGCCCGCGGTTGAAGGAACTCAAACAGCGCCACCTCTTTGTGCCACGCGGCACCAAAGTGCCCGCAGAAATCGCTGCGGTGTGCGAAGCCAATGTCGACGTCGCTTTGATCGAAAAGCATTGGGATAGTCTGGTGCACCTGGCAGCCTCGGTCATGAGCGGACATGCCAGTGCGGTGGCAGCTCTTGCGCGGTTCGGTTCTGCCGCCCAGGGCGATCCAATCTATGAGGCTGGCGTGCAATTGGGGCGGTTGCTGCGTACGGCGTTTTTGGCTGACTACTTTGTCAAGGACGCTTTCAGGAACGAGTTGCGCCGGGTGCTCAATCGGGGCGAGGCTGTTAACGCCCTCAAGCGCGCCATTTATACCGGCCGGATCAGCCCGGCGCAGGCCAAACGTGTCGATGAAATGCAGGCTGTGGCCGATGCGTTGAGCCTGATGGCCAACATCGTGATGGCGTGGAATACCTCACAGATGCAGGCGGTCCTGGATCGCTGGTCGAACCGCCGCCAGGTCATTCCACCGGAACTGATCGGGAAGATTGCGCCCACCAGGCTGGAGAGCATCAACTTGCGGGGTGTGTTTCGCTTCCCGGTTGACCGCTATGCTGACCAAATCCTGCCTTCGCGGCCAAATGCATCGATAACTGGCACCAATGGATGAAACCGACCACGGTTTGACGCCACGAATCGCAGATTTGAAAGTGAACAGGAAAGTCAATGAAATCAACGATCTACCAACACCACCTCCGCGCCAGTGCTAGCTTTTCGTACCGTCACTTATTGCACTGAAAACGAGGAGACCCCTACCGGGCTAGCGGCCTCAATCTGGTAACGGCTGCCGTCGTGTTGTGGAACACGGTCTATCTGGAACGGGCTGCGCACGCGCTGCGTGGCAACGGCCATGCCGTTGATGACGCGCTGTTGCAGTACCTGTCGCCGCTCGGTTGGGAGCACATCAACCTCACCGGCGATTACCTCTGGCGCAGCAGCGCCAAGATCGGCGCGGGCAAGTTCAGGCCGCTACGACCGCTGCAACCGGCTTAGCGTGCTTTATTTTCCGTTTTCTGAGGCGACCCCTAACTGGGCGATATCGCTCATGACTCTATACCTCAGTTGGCGCTCAGGCCGCTCAACAACGGATAGTCGGTATAGCCCTGGGGACCCGGCGAATAGAAGGTGTTCTTGTCCGGGGTATTGAGCGGGCTACCTTGGCGGAAACGTTCCGGCAGATCGGGGTTGGCCAGGAAGGCGCCGCCGAATACCGTCGCATCGGCCCGACCATTGGCCAGCGCAGCCTCGGCACTCTGCTGGTCAAGGCCGCTCCCCATCAGGTAGGCACCGTTGAAACGCGGGCGCAATAGCGCGTGGTAGTCCACCTTGGCGCCGAACAGCGCGACGTGCAGATAAGCCAGATTGAAGCCATGCAACTGCTCGACCAGGTAGCTGTAGGTTTCTTGCGGATTCGCATCGACGATGTCGTTGAAGTTCATTTCCGGGGAAATCTTGATCCCGACACGATCCCCGCCGGCCTCGGCAACCATCGCTGCCAGCACCTCCAATACGAAGCGGGCGCGATTCTCCACCGAGCCACCATATTGATCCTGGCGCTGGTTGCTGGCGGAGGACAGGAACTGTTCCGGCAGATAACCCGAGGCGGCGTGCAGTTCCACGCCGTCAAAACCGGCTTCCAGGGCACGGCGGGTAGCCATACGGTAGTCGTCGATCACGCCTGCGATCTCGTCGAGGCTGAGTGCGCGGGGCGTGACGAACGCCTGCATGCCGCTGCCGGTCCACGTCTGCCCGGCCGGCTTGATGGCGGAAGGAGCAACCGGTTGCGCTTCATTCGGCAGCAGCGACGGATGCGAGATGCGACCGCAGTGCATGACCTGCATAAAGATCCGGCCGCCCTTGGCATGGACGGCCTCGGTGACCTTCTTCCAGACGGCAACCTGGGCATCGGTCGCGATCCCCGGCGTGCGCACATAGCCCTTGCCCATCGCCGACGGGAAGACCCCTTCGCTGATGATCAGACCGGCGCCGGCGCGCTGGGCGTAGTAGGTGACAACGAGGTCGCTCGGGACGCCGTCGTCGTCGGAGCGCGAACGGGTCATCGGCGCCATCACCAGGCGATTGGGCAAGGTGTAGCGGCCGATTTGAACGGGCGTGAAGAGTTGGCTCATGGTGCGATCCTCGGTGGTTTGGTGTGCAAGCATCTTCTTCCAACGTGAATTCGAGATAAAGCCGCTAAGATGGAAATTATTGATCCATTGGTGGAGCACTTGGAATGGAACTCTTGAATGACATGGCCTTGTTCGTCGAAGTGGTCAAGGCGCGGGGTTTCCGCCGTGCGGCCGAGGCGGTCGGGATACCCAATTCCACGGTGTCACGCCGCATCAGTTCGCTGGAAAAGGCCATCGGACTGCGTTTGCTGCACCGGACAACGCGCAAGATCGAGCTGACGGAGGCGGGCCAGATCTATTTCCAGCGCTGCAAACGCATCGTCGATGAGGCCAAATTGGCGCATGAGCAACTTGGGGAGTTGCTGGCGCAACCGAGTGGCGTGTTGCGCGCTTCATTGCCGGTGGATTTTGCGAATATCTATCTGGCGCCCCTGATCGCGGAATTCGCGCGTCGCTATCCCGGCATCAGCTTCGATCTTGACCTAACGCCGCGCCTGGTCGATTTGGTGTCTGAGCCCTTCGATGTTGCCATCCGGATGGGTAACCCACCGAATTCGAATTTGATTGCGCGGCAGTTAGCCAATTTGGCGTGCTACCTCTACGCCTCGCCACGCTATCTGGAGCAATTTGGCGAACCCTCCGATCCTGCCGACTTGGCGCAGCACGAATGCCTCGGTTTCCGCACGGCTAAGGGCAATGTGTGGGCCTTGCACAAGGCAGATCAGTCGATGGAGATTGCTGTCGGCGGACGGTTTCAACTCAATAGCGTTGGCTTGATCCGGCGGCTGAGCACGCTTGATCAAGGAGTCGCCCTCCTGCCCGCTGAAATCGTTGCGGAGGACCTGGCTCAGGGGCGGCTACGTCGCGTTCTTCCAGATTGGGAGGGGCCGGCAACCCCGGTCTATGCGATGACCGAAACGCGCCTGATACCGGCAAAGACACAACGCTTCATCGATTTTCTGCGAGAACGCCTGACTGATTCTGACGGGCGGCAGCGTTAGGGTCGGAAAGCCGCCTTCGCACAAGGAAAGGTCATCAGGCAGCTATGGGTCTTTCAGCAACCGCTCGACCAACACCGGACTACTCTCCTGGAGAAGCTCTACGTTCCACACTGGAACTCCCTTCAACCGAGAAGAGGAGTTCATCATGAACACCACGACGAACACACCGCCGGCTGCGACGCGTGAACCCTGGAACCGGGGCAAGCTCGTTGGCCAGAAGGCGCCCTTGAAGCTCAAGGAGATCTGGGCGATCCGCGTCCGCCTGCAACTGTCAGAGAACCTGCGCGACCTCGCGCTCTTCGACCTGGCAATCGACAGCAAGCTGCGCGGCTGCGATCTGGTCAAACTGCGGGTACGTGATGTCGCTCATGGCGAGCAGGTTGCCTCGCGGGCAATGGTTATGCAGCAGAAGACCCAGCGTCCTGTGCAGTTCGAGATCACCGAGCAGACGCGAGGCGCGCTGAAGAACTGGATCGGCGCGGCGAAGCTTCGTTCCGAGAGCTTCCTGTTTCCGAGCCGGCTGCATAAGTCCGAACATCTGTCGACCCGCCAGTACGGAAGAATCGTCAACGGCTGGGTCACGTCAATCGGTCTGGACCCGAGCGCCTACGGGACCCACTCGATGCGGCGGACGAAGGCTTCGTTGATCTACCGTCGCACGGGGAACCTCCGTGCGGTCCAGTTGCTACTTGGTCACACGAAGATTGAGAGTACCGTGCGATACCTCGGGATCGAGGTCGATGACGCGCTGGAAATGGCGGAGCGCACCGAGGTGTGATCCGGTAATGGGTGAGTGACGGCCGCCAAGCCGGCGGTCGCTCACCCGCCAGACGCTACAGACCGAAGTTCGCGAACGACCGACCGGTCAGCTTTGAAACCTGCCGCAGGGCCACCGAGATGACGAACGTCTCTTGTGGGTCGTCAGCACTCGGCTACGAACGGCTGCTTCCGGGAAGTGAAACTTCAGCGGCCGCTTTCCGGCGGTGAACTCGAAGAGACGTCAGTCGCATCCCGACCCTGAGCTGACGGTCGCTCAGGCAAATTTTAGGGGGCTTCTTCCCGGACGAACTAGCCGTTCGGGAGTTCCTTCTCCACCGAAGGCAGACTCAACGGATGTTCGACGGCCCAGCCATTGGACAGCATGACCTCGACCGTCCAGCGTCTCGCGCAACGTGTGTTTGGATCCTCGGATTCCTTTGGCCATGCGCAGTGTCCAGAAGAAGGCGACCTTAGCCTTTAGCTGGGCGGATAGCGGCCAATCCGACCACGCGTGGCGTACGGATGAAATCCGTCGTTTGTGCTGAATAGATCCGGCCCGATCAGCACATTCCCACACTCAAAGTTTCATATGATTTGGAATTAGATGTTGACCTCTCGTAAGAAGTAGCTCAACATTCAAACATCCAAACACATTGGAACTTAGTTATGAAGCTCAGCGTAACCTTCTACGACGACACCCCTGAGATCCTCCGTTTCGACAAAGAGGACATCCGGAGCATCGTCCTCGGCGGTGTTGTAGCGCACGTCAAGATGCTCGAGACGTATGTCGGGACTGACCCGGAGGACGATGAGACGCTGATGCGTGTCTTCGGGGAGGCGCTCGACGAGATGCCAATCTGGAAGGCCTACAGCGTCATCTACGACTACGCCAATGACGGTGTTTTCCCGCCAGACTGCTCGGTTCTTGATGACTATCTTCGGATGGCGATCTCGTTCCGGATGGAACTGGTCTATGCAAACGAGTTTCACGGCATCGATATTGCATCGGCAAAAGCGAATCCGAACTCGCGGTACGGCGGCATGATTGTTACAGGCAAGGCGCTGGAAACGTTGCTTTGCGGATTCATGGCCCGATGGAAGCTCGATGTTCCTGGCAATGGATCGGACGACGCCGACGATGTGCGCTTTTGGGGCCATATGTTCGAGCGCATCGATTACGACCTACTCTCCCTCTCGGAGATTGCGATCCTGGCCGACATCCAGGAACGAAGCGTCCGCAACTACACGCATCGCACCCGTGCGGAAGACGAACGCCTCAAGACCATAAAGGTAGGCGGCCGGACGTATGTCAGACCTGAAGATGCGAAGGAATGGCTGAGGCGTAGGCGCCGGTTCATTCCCACGCGATTTCCAGAGGGGGATGTTCAACCGGAAGCAACAGAGGACGTTCAATGAGTACTCACGGATCTAACGTCGCCACGTATATCGCCAGCCGCATCGAAGCCAGCGGCCAGCTTCAGAAGGACATCGCAGAGAAGGTCGGCTTTGAGAGGCCGAACATGATCACGATGGTCAAGCAGGGCAGGAGCCGCCTTCCAATCGACAAGATCGGGTCAATGGCGCAGGCACTCGGAATCGATCCGATCGCCCTCTTTTCGATGTGCATGGAGGAGTACTACCCAAACACTTGGAAGGCAATTGCCCCCTGTCTTGAATCCGCCATGACCGCAAGCGAACGCCCAAGACGATCCAGTGAGGAGGTACTGCCATGACCACCAGCCAGCACGCCAAGATCCGCAGCCAGCAGCGGGGCATTGCACCGCTCGTCATTGACCTTCTGCTCAAGTTCGGGTCGGAAGAACCGGCCGGCGACGGAGCCTCGAAGATCTTCTTCGACAAGCGCGCTCGCCGCCGGGTCAAGAGCTACGCCGGCCCGCTCGCCGCCGTCATCGATGACTACCTCGACGTGTACGCCGTGGTCGGAGCCGACAACACGGTCATCACCACTGCCCACCGTATCGAGCGTATCCGCCGCCACTGACCCAAAACACTGAACCTGCCCGCTATACAACTTTCGGAGCCCACCAGCCCATCATGCAAAAACAACTCATCGAACGCTTCGCCCCGGTCATCCGCACGCTCTCCGCCGCTGAACTCGACGGTGCTCAAGGCCTGAATGACAAGCTGCGCCTGGCGCGGGATGGCGACATCGAGATCTGCTACGCACCCTTCGAGTACATTAATCCGCAGGCGCGCGTAGTAATCGTCGGCATCACACCGGGGCGCACTCAGATGCTGAACGCACTCAGGGAGGCACGGAAGCAGCTGGATCGCGGCAGCGACCTCGTCACCACCTTGGTCGCTGCCAAGCAGACCGGTGCGTTCTCTGGGGCCATGCGGCCGAATCTGGTCAACCTGCTGGACCGCATCGGTCTCAATCGCCTGCTGAAGATTCCGACCTGCGACGCGCTGTTCGGCTCGGCCGCCCACCTTGTGCAGACCACATCTGTCCTACGCAACCCAGTCTTCATACGCGGCGAGAACTACAACGGCACGCCGAACATGACTCGTCAGCCCCTTCTGCGCGAACAGCTCATTACCCACTTCGGCGAGGATGCGAAGGCGCTGCCGAGCGCTCTCTTTGTGCCGCTCGGCGACAAGGTCACCGAAGCACTGCACTTCCTGGCCGACCGTGGGATGATGGACCGGAACCGCATCCTCGACGGGCTACCCCATCCGTCCGGGGCTAACGCTGAACGGATCGCCTACTTTCTCGGCAACAAGAGTCGCAGCGCGCTCTCGGTCAAGACCAACGCGGACAAGCTAGACCAGGCACGCGCGGCAATGATTCAGCGTGTCAGCGCCATGGCCTGACATGGTTCGCACTGATGAGGAGGCAGGGTCTTTCAGCGTCGCTGCGGCTTCGAGCCCGAGCTTCTCGGCGTCCTTTGACCAAGAAGGACCGCGCACCGACCGAACGGCAGCAGTCTAAGTGGAGCCAGCCGTTCGAGCGATAGCGCGGCATGCAGGCCGCACGGCGGCTCCTGGCCGTAGTCGTGAGGTCACGAACGGCAGCTTCGTGGCAGCGAAACTCACAGAAGGCCACCGTGCCTCACCGGCGGCTTCGGGGAAATCCGGATGCCCGGTCTCGGTCGATTACGGGAGGGCACGACAGGCGTAAGCCGTCATCCCATTCGGATAATGTCGCGGCACCCTGGATGACCGTAGCGGTCGTCGACTTGACCGATTCCTGGTGACGGTGGCAAGCAACGATGTGCGTCGAAGTGACAACGTTGTGATGATCGGTGCCGCCTGACCTGGACGTTTGCAGCGTGCTGCTTGCGTGCCAGGGGCCATCGTAGTCGCGGCACGAGAGCAGTCGTCAACCTTCCCGGTTCGCCAGCCGGCGGCGCTGGTTTGTCACGTGGCCGCCTGCAGCGCTGCGTCCCGCCACTCAGCATCAGAGGAGCCCACGATGCTTGAGTGGCGGCCGGTGAGGTGGGGGCGGATCAACAGTGCCTCCCAGCCGGCAAAGCCTTTGCACGCGCGAAACTGGCGCGCAAGCGTTGTGCGCTAATCGAGGCCTGCAGCCCCAGATAGTCGATCAACTGCTCGTCGGTGGCGCCGCCGTCGATGAGCAGTCCCACATAGGTGTTGCGCAGCGTCTGCGCACACGCCCGCTCGCCGGTGATGCCCGCCTCCTCGAGCAGCTTCTGCGTGCGGCGGTGGACCGAGGAGGCGGAGAGCGTGACCTTCTTGCTCAGGCGTCCGAAGCCGGCCGAGCGGTCCGCCTCGAACACCTTGCGCACGGGCGACGCGTCCGCGGCGCCGTGGATCTGGTCCTGGAGCGCGAGCCACGCCCGGATCGGCGCGACGGCAAAGCCAAGGATGCGGGCACGGTGGGCGCACCCCGGGCGGCTCAGTTCGATGCGTTCCTCCACCAAATCAATGCAATTAAGCGTCAGACCCACCAGATCCCGCACCTTCAACCCTGCCCCCAGCATCACCGCGACCAGCGCCAGATCCCGGTACTCGATCCACGCCTCGGCGCCCTTCCCCTCCTGCGCGAGGTCCGCCAGTGTCGTCGTCAGCAGCGCAATCAGCGCCTCGCATTCGGCCGCGCTTAGGAACCGGCCCGGCTGATCGTCGCCCTGCCCCACCTGTTCGGCGCCCGCGAGACTGCCGACGTTGTCACCGCGGTAGCCCAGCGCGCCCAGATGCGCGAACACGCGCTCGAGCTGGCGCACGTACTGCTGGCGCTGCCGCCCGCGCTGGGCCCGCTGGCGCGGCGCGCTGCCCGCGCTGTCGAGAAAGCGCCGGATGTCGTCGGCGTCGAGCGTGTCCAGACGGCGGCCCTGGGCCTGGAGCCATTGGCAGAAGCGGCCGAACATGGCCGTGTAGACCGTCTTCGTGGAGGCACGCAGCCTCTGGTGATTGAGCCAGGAGGCATAGGCGAGGTCAGGTGTGTTGAGCCAGCGCTCGAGGCTGTCGAAGAGATCGGGGGCGGGGGTGGCGTCGCGTTGGGTCGACTGACGCTTAATTGCATAGGTTGTGCGGTGCGCAGTGTCAGCGGGTTCCAT